>JAFDVT010000498.1 GCA_018268875.1 Acidobacteriota bacterium | reverse complement strand
CGGGCGGCGCCGACGGGACCGAAGTCGTTCGAGATCCAGGGTCCGCCGTTTATGGACCAGAAGCGATTGGCGTTGGTCGGCGCGTCGTTCCAGGCCGCCCAGATGCCGGTTGTTCCGCGCGGAGACAGCGTCAGGATGTACGAAGTACCGGCGGTGAGCGCTGGTCCGCCGGGCGTGAGAACGGAGGTAAGCGCGGAACTCGATGTGCCGAACTGCACCGTGGTAGTGAAATCCCAGGAACCCAGGGAAGTGCCGACCGTCGAGCCGCCGTCATTCCAGAGGCCGACGGTAAGCGTACCAGCGAATTCGGGCACAACACCGACGCCAAGATCGATCTGGTTCAGAACGCCGGTTGCTTCGGATGTGAACCGGAAGCCCTGCGCATAGCGGTCATCCATCACGTCCGCTGTCGCGATCGTTCGGCCGAGGCCCGGATTGTAAGAGTTGGGCGCGGGGCCGATATTGCTATAGAAGGTATCGGCATGGGCGGGAAGCACCAGCGCCGGCATCAGAAGAGAAAGCAGCAGCAAAGAACGTCGCAAACGATAGATCCCCTGTGTGATGAATGAGTAGAACTCAGTGTAGGAATCACGAACGGCGTAGAGCAAACAGGCAAATGCCGCATAATGCCAGGAACATTACACCCAGGACGGCTAAGGTTGTGCCATAGCTGTGCCGCGCGTTCCTGGACGGGAACGCGTTCTCCGCGACATCGTCGCCCCGCTTGATCCGCTTCTCTTCCACCGCCGGGGGAGCGCCCGCCCGGCACCGGCCCAATTGCTCGGCGCAGACCTTCAACGCATCGGCAAGATCCGCCGGCGTCTTGCCGGTGAACCGCAACAGCCGCGCTTCGTTTTCCAGCAGCATCCCGGATTCAAACGCCCATCGCGTTGGAACCAACGTATCCGCGACATACCCGAGTGCCGGAACGTTGTCGCGCAGGCTGTGCAACGGCAGGATGCCGCCTCCCAGAATGATCATCGGCAGCAGGATCATCGGCAGTGATACGACCGCCGTCTCGTTCGTAGGCGCGATCGCCGAAACGCACAGCCCCAGTCCAATGCCCGCAAGGGACGTCAGGAACAGCGTCAACAACGTCGGCAGGAATGCCGCCTCCAGGCCCGCGCCGAGCTTCACGATGGAAAGCAACAGAACGCACTGCAACAGGCAGATCACCGACAGCACCGCGAGCTTTGACCCCACATACGACAGCAGCGACAGGTTTACCATGCGTTCGCGTTTGAGGATCGCCCGTTCGCCCACAATCTCACGCACCGCGTTGTTGCAGCCAAACCACATCGCCGACACGACCATCAGGAAGTGCGCCGAACCAAGGCGGGATACAAATCGCGACCACAACGCGAAGTCCTCTGTATTTTTCACCGGATGCAACGCCGTGATCAGCCCGCCCAACACCAGCGGCGTCAGCAGCATCATCCACAGCTGAAACGCGTCCTTTTTCTTGATCAGCAGCAGCCGCGACGCCAGCGTCATCAACTGGCCCCAGCGATGCTTCACCACCCGTTCGATGCTGGCCTGCTTCTGCCGTTCCGGAACCTTGCCTTGTCTCTGGACGACGTAGCGGGTTTTGGGCGAGGCCGGATCGTTGTCGTACTTCTGCTTCCAATGGTCCAGGCTGCGCTTGTGCATCCCGTCGAAGAAGTCGTCGGGAAGGCGCATGGTCGGAGCGCACGGCTGCGGGGCCTTCGCGTCGGCGTCGAAGAACGGAAACGCGCCTTCGGCGGGACCGTAATAGACCATCCGCCCCACCGGCATCGCCGTCCGCGCGCGCTGTTCGTCGCTCATCGCCGGATCTTTGTGATTCGACATCATCGCGAGGCAATGGAACTTCTCGTACACGTCGTAGCCCGGCTGATGGATCGTCACCACGATGGACTTGCCCTTATTCGCCAGTTCCCGGAGGCTTTTGACGACATTGCGCGCGTCGGTGGAGCTCAATCCCGAAGTCGGCTCGTCCAAAAACAGCACCGTCGGATCCGATAGCAGTTCCATGGCGACGTTCACGCGCTTGCGTTGGCCGCCGCTGATGCCTTTCTTGCCGGGATCCCCGATCAGGCGGTGCTGCACGGGTACGGGGTTGGCGGGCGTGGCTGTCTCGTAAAGGCTCACCGCACGAAGCGCGGCCTCGATTCGTTTTTCGATGTAGCTGGCCGATGTTCCGGCCGGCAACCGAAGCTTGGCTGTGTAATAGAGCGCCTCATACACCGTAAGTTGCGTGTGCATGATGTCGTCCTGCGGCACATAGCCGATGCGGTTGCGGAAATAGTCGAAGTATTCGTACAGGCTGCGGCCCGCGTACAGCACATGCCCGCTCGATGGAGGCCGCGTCCCGTTCATCGCGTCGAGTAACGTGGTTTTACCCGCGCCGCTCGGACCCATCAGCGCCACGAGTTCCCCAGGCTCGATCACCAGCGATACATTCTCGATCAGTGTTTTCGATCCCCCGCTTCCCGCCGGAACCATCACCGTCAGATCGCGGACTTCGACCGTAATATCCTTCTCATCGCTGCGCTTTTCGACCTGCCCCTGCGCGTTGATCGTGAAAGCGAACGCTCCCAGCCGGATCTCCTGCCCGGGCTGGATCTCGACACGTCCTTTAATACGCTGGCCATCGACGTATACGCCGTTGGTGGAATTGAGATCGGTAATCGAGAAACGGCCGCCCTCGTTGCCGATCCGGGCGTGCTCCCAGGACACCGAAGGATGATCCAGCTTGTGGTCCGCCTGGTCGGATCGGCCGAGCAGAATAGACCCCTGGAGTTCGAACACTTCGGCCGCCTGGCCGCCGATTGAAAACCGCTCCTCTTGCGGAAGTTGCAGCGCCTCAATCAAACGCGACGCCGCCACGGGAAGCCCGCCGAAGTACACCGTATCGCCAGGGTTCAGGTACACCGCCGTAACCCGGTTATTGACGCTGTTGACGAACGTGCCGTTGGTGGATCCGTTATCCTGCAGCACCGCCCGCCCGGCCTCGTCGCGGTACAACACGGCGTGTTCCCAGGACACTCCGGGACGGTTCAGAACAATGCCGGCCTCTGGATTTCGGCCAATTGTGACCCGGCGCATCTGCGCGGACTGATGCATATAGATAGTGAGTGAAAGACTATCTATATTAGCGGGATCAGCGAAGAATACTGCTCACGGCTAACGTGATGTTCATCTGTTGCCCCGGGCTCAGCTTTACTTTCTGCGTACGTCCCCCGGCCGCGGGCACCAGCTTCGGGTTCTGCGCGTCGTACCAGGGCATGTTCTCCGAGTAGGCATCCAGCCGGTACTCGCCCGGCGCCACGTTCGCGAACGTGAACGCTCCATCGTCCCCCGCTGTCACACTGCGGATGTGGTCCGGACGCGCGAGCGGGATGCGCATCGCCGTCGAAATCAGCGCCACCACCGCCCCCGCCGCCGGAACCCCAGGCTTGCGCTCGGCCTTTCCGCGAATCACCGCGCCGTCGGAACCCAGCGTGATCTCAATCGCCGGACCGCTCCCCGCAATTGCTGCCGGATTCCCGTACGCCTCGCGTCCTTCATAACGAACTTCGTCGACGTACAGATGCTCCGGAAGTCCGCGCACGCCAACCCAATACTCGCCGCCCAAAATGTTCGGAATGGTGAACTCACCAGACCCGGCCTCGACTTTTGCGGTTGCGCCCTCGCCTACCCAAGGCAGGCGATCCTTCACGATGAGATCCACCACGATGCCGGTGGCGGCAACCGTCTCCAGCTTGTTCTCGCTGCGATTCCGTACTTGCACTCGCCCGGTTACCGGCCAGCCACGCCGCAGTTCCAGCGGAGGCACGCGTTCGGACCTCTTCGACGAAATATTTACGATCGACGAGGCAAACAGCGTCGCCTTGGACTCGGGCACTTGCACGCCGGAACTCAACCGGTACGTACCTGCCGGAACTCCGCAGATCTGAAAGTCGCCCGGTCCTTCCCAAGGTCCGGTCGCCATGCGGGACTGGCTGTCCGGATACAGCTCGGCCAGTGTGACGTTCACCTTGGCCGAGGCCGGAACTTCAGGCGGCCTCCGCACCGAGGACACGACGCACACCACAGGCTCCTGCCGTAACTCGATGTCCACTCCGCGCCGCTGCTCGCCTTTGTTCAGCACCACCGGCAACGCCCCGTCCGCTCGAGACGCGCCGTTGTAATAGGTCCGGCCCGAGCCCTCTACCGGCTCCGGCAATTCGGCCTTCGCAGCGACGACGATCGGCAACGCCGGTTCCGCCAGCAGGATATAGGTTCCCGGCGGCAGTGGATTCAACAAATACTCGCCTTGCGCGTTGGTTCGCCGCATGTGGAATCCGCCCAGCGATGGCCTGCCGTCGCGATAGGCTTCGATCCGTGCGCTTACCCACACCCCGGCGATTCCTTTGCCTTGGTGATCCACCACGCGTCCGGCGAGGCTCGCTCCCTTCGAGATCTTCAAATGGACCGGGACGCCAGCCACCACCTGCCGTTCCGGCTGATACCCTTCGCTCCGCGCGATTACCGCCCATGGCCTTCCCGCCACCAGTCCCGCAAACGCGAACTTTCCCAGCGCATCGGTAGTCGTCGTTGCTTCCGGCTGCCCGAACGAGATCGCCGACACCTGCGCGTTGGCCACTGGATGCCCGGTTTGCGCATCGGTTACGGTTCCGGCGATCTGCAGTCCCGGAAGGACAGGCAGGTCTTGCACGCAAAATAGCCATACCAACAACCCGTATAGCGGCATACGCGCATTGTACAATTGGGGAAATCCGCTACGGCCTGACCCTCCCATGAACCCGGAACTCTTGAAGTACAACCCGCAGTACCCGTCTGTCCAGGATCTGAAACGCAGGGCCAAGCAGCGCATGCCCAAGTTTGCCTTCGACTACCTCGAAGGGGGCTGCAACGACGAAGTCAACCTCGCGCGCAACGAGCGGGATTTCCACGATGTCCTGCTCCGCCCCCGTTACATGAAGAAGTACGGCGGCTTCGACATGAGCACCGAACTGTTCGGGCACGTGTACGACGCCCCGTTCGGCATCTCGCCCATCGGGTTGCAGGGCATGATGTGGCCCAACGCCCCGGCGATCCTCGCCAAGGCGGCCATCCGGCACAACATCCCATATATCCTCTCCACCGTCTCCACCGCGCGAATCGAGGACATTGCCAAGATCACCGATTCCCGGTTCTGGTTCCAGCTCTACCATCCGGCCGACAATAAGCTACGCGACGATCTCTTCCGCCGTCTGGAAGCGGTCAATTGCCCGGTCCTGGTTGTACTGGTCGACGTCCCCACCTTCGGCCTGCGCTACCGCGAAATCAAGGCCGGACTTTCGATGCCGCCAAAGCATTCGATTACCAATTTCATCCAGGCGGCGATGCACCCGGTCTGGGCGATCGAAACGTTGCGCACCGGCATCCCGGAATTCGCCACCCTGAAGCCGTACATGGAAAAGGGTCTCGACATCCGGCAACTCGGCAAGTTCATGAACGCGACGTTCTCCGGCCGTGTGGATTCCGACAAAATGAAGGCGATCCGCGACGTCTGGAAGGGCAAGCTGGTCATCAAGGGCGTGGTCAGCGACGAGGATATGGAAGACAGCATCCGTATCGGCGCGGATGGCGTGATCGTCTCCAACCACGGCGGCCGCCAGATCGACGCCGGCGAATCCACCATCAAGCCGCTCAAGGGTTTCACCGAAAAATACGGCAACCGTATGAAAATTATGATCGATAGCGGCCTTCGGTCCGGTGTCGACGTCGCCCGGTCGCTCGCCTGCGGCGCCTGTTTTACCTTTATGGGCCGTCCCTTTATGTACGGCGTCGGCGCCCTTGGCAAGGAAGGCGGCGACCACACCATCGCCATGCTCAAAGTCCAGTTGAAGCAGGCGATGGAACAGGTTTGCTGCGAAAAGCCGTCCGACTTCCCGCAGACGCTTGTTCGAGAGTCGTAGTTGGGCAACCAACATCGCCCACCCGCCTGATTTTCCAGTCGGGTCCCAATCCTAGCTCCTAGATGTAATTAGGTTGCAACCTTTACCCTACCCATCGCATCCTGAAGGAGAGTAATGAGGAAGTCTTCACAATTCATCCTCAGCCGCTGCTACCGGCCCTGCGACGTCTAGTGTGTTGTTGCTCGCGAAAGGAATTGGATGAAAGTATCGGAAGTCGTTAAAGCATGGGGTCGTATTCTGCAAGGCAAGCCTCCGTCGCTCTCGATTGAGATCACGAAGGAATGCCCGCTACGCTGCCCCGGCTGCTACGCCTACGACGACCACCACCTTGGCGGAAACGGCGTAACTCTCCGTGGCCTCAGTGACTTCAAAGGGCAGGACCTCATCGACGGCGTGCTCGAAATCGCCGACCGCGTCAAGCCTCTGCACATTTCGCTCGTCGGCGGCGACCCGCTGGTTCGTTACCGCGAAGTGGAGGCGATGGTGCCGGAACTGCTGAACCGCGGCATCCACGTCCAGATTGTCACCAGCGCGTTCCGAGGCTTCGTGCCCGAATGGTCCACGATGCCCCATTTGAACGTCGTTGTTTCCATCGACGGACTCCAACCGGACCACGACGTGCGCCGTACGCCAGCGACCTACGAACGCATCCTCAAAAACATCGCCGGCCAGCGCATCACCATCCATTCCACCGTCACCGGCCAGATGATGAAGCGCCCGGGCTACCTCAACGAATTCCTGGAATTCTGGACTCCCCGCGACGAGATCCGCAAGGTCTGGTTCAGCGTCTTTACGCCGCAAATCGGCGACGAGATGCCGGAAATCCTCACCAAAGAGGAACGCCTCCGGTTGATCGACGAGCTGCTCGTCCTGCGCAAGCGCTTTCCCAAGTTGGACATGGCGGAAGGGCTCATCAGGCAGTTCGCTACGCCGCCATCCAGCCCCGAGGAATGCGTCTTTGCGCGAACCACCGCCGTCTACAGCGCGGATCTGAAAACCAAGGTCACGCCGTGTCAGTACGGTGGCACGCCGGATTGCAATTCCTGCGGTTGCATCGCCACCATGGGCCTTGAAGCCGTAGCCGCGCACAAGCTGGCAGGCTTTATCCCGGTGGGCGCCATTTTCAAAGCCTCGGTGCGCATCGGCGAACTCTGGCCCAAGCCGGCCGAACCCGTCGCCGAGCCCAATCCGCTCAAGGTTTTGCAGTAGCAGCCGCGGCAACCCACAGTTCGACAATTCCCGCGCCCTGCGTGGCGTCGAACCGCTCCTCGTCGTAAGTTTCCATGACGATCGGTGTGACGGAGCTCGTCTCGGCGGGCTTCCATTCGGTCTGCCGCGGGAACCAGTCCGTCCATATTTTGTGGATCGTGTCCGGCAGCGTTTGCACATGTCCCCGGTGTTCGAACACTAGCCAGGTTTGTTCGGGGATCTCCAGCAGGACAAACCCTTCCGGCACGGTCACGAAGCCGTTTTTCACGGCGACGCCGGCCACATAGTCGAACTCCTTGTCGTTGGCGAAATACGAGACGCCATAGGCCGGCTGGCCGTCGATTTGCCCTTCCACCTTGCCGTGCATGTTCAGCTTCCGCCACAGCGACGCGATCCGCGGCCCGGCGATTTTCGAGTCCACCCGCTGCCGCAATCCGGCAATGTAAAGCGGCCGACCTTGCACCACGTCCGGTTGTTTCATTGTTGTATCCTAACCTAAGCCGTAAAACGCTCACCGTGCGCAAAACGGCGGAAAGCGAGCGACCGCGTGGTCCTCTTATTCTTTGGTCCGCCAGGTAGCGGAAAAGGCACGCAGACCAAGCTGATTACCGATTGGCTGCGCATCAATACGATCTCCACCGGCGAGATCTTTCGCGCCGAGGTCCAGGCGGGTACTCCGCTCGGCCGCGCTGCCCAAAACATCATGAATAGCGGCGGCCTCGTTGGCGACGACATCGTCAACGCCATGCTCGAAAACCGCCTTTCCAGTCTCGACCTCGAAAACGGCATCCTGCTCGATGGCTATCCGCGCACCATCCCGCAAGCCGAGTTTCTCGACCGTTTTTTGACCTCGCGCCATCTGCCTGAACCCACGGTGCTGCACCTGGACTCGCCCCGCGACATCATCATCCATCGCGTGAGCGGACGCCGCCACTGCCCCGTCTGCAACCGAAACTATAACGTCTACTTTCAGCCGCCGCGTGATGAAGGCGTCTGCGATATCGACGGCCAACCGCTTTCGGTTCGCGAAGATGACCGCGAAGAAATCGTGCGCGAGCGTCTTCTGGAGTATGACCGCCGCACCGGTCCGCTGCTCGGCTACTACAAGGGGCGCGACTACCAACGCATCGACGGCAATCGCCCGCCGGAAGAAGTGGCGCGCGAAGTTGCTACGAGGCTGGAAGGCCAGCTGGTACGCGTTCGCAGCGATGCGGCCGCCCGCCGCCGTCGTGGCCTTTAAATTGCCTTAGTGGTTGTGCCGTGAGACAGCCCAAAATGGCCAATTTGCTCAAAAAACGGGCCCCTGTGAAGAACTTGGGGCGATGCCGTTGGGTCAGATTGACACACCGCTGGGGCGCCCTGGCGCAAGTGATAGTCTCAAAAGAACTTCGTCCCGAATTCCGCTTGACTTATGGATGTACCGGATGATATCAATGGAAAGACTGCGTCCAAGGGTTTAACGCCCGGCAGCCATTTCGCTAGGAATGGCTAGCCTGCACGAACGAAAAATATTACAGAGAAGTCCGCTCGGCGTGAACTTCCGAAGTACAGCTAGAGAGGCCCGAAAAGGCTCAACATATCGAACTAGTGGCTGAAGCCGGGACAAGCGAAAGCTGTCCTGCCCCGATGGAAACATCGTGGGTGAGAGATCTTAGGGGAAAACTCATCGCAGTTGTTCGCAATTGCGTTAACTATTGATCTGCTGGACGAAGCCCTCTGGCTGTAAATAAGAGGCTCAGGTTGAAGAAGAGAACTTTCATCAATTCAAACCCAACCATACTTCACAAGGAGAAGGAAATGGCGAATTTTCGCAAGCTGCTGTTAGCCTTCGCCGGGGCCGCAATTTTTGCCTCGGTGTCTGCTAACGCACAGGTCCTGGCCACGAACCAGGCCCTGCAGTGCGTAGCCAATGCCGGTGTTCCTCCGCTCGTCCGTGCGGAAGGCCTGGCCGAACTCGTCGGCGATGTCACGCTGAACTGCCAGGGTGGCGTTCCCACCCAGGCTGGCGCTATCATCCCGGCCACCAACATTCGTGTGTTCTTGAACACCAACATCACCAGCCGCATTCTGTCCACCTCTGGCCAGTTTTCGGAAGCTTTGTTGATGATCGACGAACCCCACTCGACCACCAACCCGAACACCCCGCTCCGCGTTTGCGGCGACACCTCGACCAACGAAGTGCCGACCAACCCGGGCGTTTGCACCATGTTCGGTACCGGTAACGGTCTCGGCGTCTACTCTGGCGCCAACCCCGCTCCGGACGTGTCGACCCTCAACCGTCCGAACGTGTTCCAGGCCCGTCAGGTTGCCGCGAACGCGGTCGAATGGCCCGGCGTCCCCGTGGATCCCCCCGGCACGCTGACCACCCGCATCATCCGCATGACGAACATCCGCGCCAATGCCAACCAGCTCGGCGTGTCGAGCACCCTGGTGCCGACCCAGATCATCATGTACATCTCGATCACCGGCGCGACCTCCGTACCGATCAACAACCCGACTCAGACCGTTGCCTTCATCCAGGTTGGTCTCCAGAGCGCGGTTCGCGGCCCCGGTAACTTCCTGCAGTGCGTCTCCCAGAACGCTGATCTTGCCGCCAACAGCACCGCTCCGAGCCCCAACAGCTACACCGGCTCGTCCAGCACGCTGGGCAATCAGGGCTTCCAGTTCATCGTCCGTGCGACGGAGAACTTCCCGAGCGCCTTCAAGAAGCTGAACGTCGCCCAGATCAGCTCCACCGCGACCACCTACCCCGACACCTTCTGGAACCAGAACGTTCCCGGTGCGATCTACAACACGGAAGACGCGTTCGTCAACACTGGCAGCGCTCTCGGCCGTGCCTATGTCGATCCGTCCCCGAACCCCCCGCTGCAGCTGGTTAACACCGGCGCTGGCGTGGGTGCCACCCCGACCTTCCCCAACGTCCGCGGTCTCCGTACCGCTGGCGCGGCGAATGCCGGTACCCGCCTGATCTATCAGTTCAGCGGCGTGCCGAACGGCGTGCAGCTCTGGGTCCCCGGTGCGGTTAGCGTCACCTCCACCCTCACTGCGGGTGCGACTGGCGTTGCTCGCCTCGTGACCACCGACTCCAATGGCGCTGGCCCGTTCTCCCCGACCACCGTTAACTCGGCCGGTATCGCTCAGGTCCAGGTCTTCAACGGCGCTGGCATCGCGGTGTACGAAATCCTCTTCGCGGATCCGTTCACCCAGGAGCGTATCGACGTTCCGGTGGCTGTGGCCTACGTCGCCAACCCGGGCAACAACCTGCCGGTTCCGGCGGTTCAGTCCGGCGTGACTGTCAGCTTTGCTCCCCTGAGCACGATTGGCACCGCGTCTGACTCGGCCCCGATCCCGCGCTTCGTGCCCTCGCCCGGCCCGCGCAACACGTTCATCGTCCAGAAGTGCAACTGCAACCTCCTGTTCCCCTTCATCTCCAACCAGCTTGGATATGACACCGGCGTCGCGATCAGCAACACCTCGCTCGACACCGGCACGGGCCTCGGCGCAGTTCCGCAGCAGGGCGTAATCACCCTCAACTACTACTGCGGTCAGACGGGTTGCACCTCGCCGCCCGCTCAGACCACCAACGCTCCGCTCCCCGCCGGCCAGCAGTTGACCTTCACCGTTTCCGGTGGTGGCAACTACGGTATCGCTGCGACCCCGGGCTTCCAGGGCTACATCATCGCCCAGGCCCAGTTCCAGTGGTGCCACGCCTTCGCGTACATCAGTGCGCAGGGCGCGCTGCCGACCTCCAACGGCGCGTCGATGGGCTACCTCGCCCTCGTCATGGACAACCCGGTCTTCCGTCCGGGCGTGACCAACAACGAAAACCTCGGCCACTAGTCCCAAGGCTGGGAGGCGGTGCTAACCGCATCGCCTCCTGCTAAAGGGTTAGAGATTGAGGGGCGAAGGTCCTTCGGTTAGTAGTATCAAACCTCCAAAGGCCGGACCGGCAGAAATGCCAGTCCGGCCTTCGGCTTTTTCCACAGTAAAATTTCCACTGTAGTACGCTAGTTGTATCCAACTCTCAAAAAAACATGTGGTACTCTCTATGAAGCACTCCCCGCGTCCGGCTGCACTCTTTCGAGGTCTCTTCATGTCTTTACGAAGTGTACTTCCGGCGGTGGCGTGTCTATTCGCGTTCGGCTCTGCGGCAATCGCCCAGAATCAGTACGTGGTTTTCCACTCCGGCGCGGGAAATTCTTCCACCAACGTCTATCCGTACCTAATTGGCGCGGTTATTCAACCACTACAGCCCCTTGTGGTTTCCGGTGGAGTTTTTAAGATCGTCCCCGTGCCCGATGGCACGAAGTACTACGCAATTGCCGATGGCGGCACAGCCGTCACGTCGATCCAGGGAAGCTTCACCGCCCCGGTCGCCGTCGCAACTGCCTTTTCCGGCGCCCCCAAGGCCGCCGTTGTCAGCCCGGATGGCACCAAGCTTTTTGTCGCCGCGGGCAAAGTCTACGTGATTAGCACCAATAGCGACCAAGTCCTGAACCCCACGGGCATTACCGTTCCGGGTGAAGCGATCGACATCGCCGTCAGTTGGGACTCCACCCGGCTGTACGTCCTCAGCCGCGGCGCCGTCGCCAGCGATACCAACTTCACGACCGTCACGGCGTTTGATATCGTCAACAACTACAGCAAGCAGGCGGAGATCAGCTTTGGTGGCAATCCGCAACAGCCGCCCACCGGACTGCTGATCGGTCCCAATGGCATGCTGTACCTGTCCGCGTATTCGCGCGTCCACGAAATCAAGCCCGAGACCCTCACCCTTACCGCCAGCGGCAGCATTTCTGTCTCCGGCTATCCGGGCAAGGGCACCGTCACCGCCGACGGCAAGTACATTGTGTTCCCGAACCTCACGCCCAACTTCGGCGGGAACAGCGTCATTCAGCTGAGCCTCGACACCAAGAGCTTCAAGTACGGCGCGGCATCCTCGGAAATCTTCACCAAGTTCTGGAACGCCACCCTCGACACCAGCCCCACCAAGCTGTACGGCTACAGCACCAGCGGGCGCCTGTACGAGATCACACTCGGCGACCAGGTGATCACCGACTACGCCGCCACGATCAACAATGTGTTCGGTACGGGCACCGCGGCGCCGGTCTATCCGAATGTCGCGTTTTCGAACGAAGTCCCGCCGCGCACGATTTGGATCACCCGCAACATCACCAACCTCGACGGCAGCTCGTCGCGCGAACTGGCGCAGATGGCGCTCCCCGGCGGTACGGCGATTCTGCAGCGCGTCCTTCCGTTCACCCAACAGATGGAACTCAGCTTTGTCACGCCTGGCGTCACCAGTGGTGGAAGCCGCATCCGCGGCACCAACCTGGAACAGACGGTATCCGGTGGTGGCCGCGCCGCGCTCCCGCTGATTGCCCGTATGATCGACGGCGCAGGCCGTGGCATCTATCGCGGACAAATCACTTACACGTCGGAAAACCCCGCCGTCGTCTTCAGCCAGGCGCAAGTGGTGACCGGCTCGGACGGCTACGCCCAAACCTTCGTCACCGTCCCCAGCACCCCGGGTGTCTATAAGGTGATGGCGCAGGGCGGACAGGACGTCACCCCGGTCGAATACACGCTAACGGTCCCGGGCATCCCCGGTGGCGGTGGCGGTGGCAGCCAGGGCGGCATCTTCATCTTCTCCGGCAACGGCCAGCTGCAGCGCGAAAACTTCCCGCTCTCCGAACCGATGGTGGTGCAAGTTCTCGATGCCAACGGCTTCCCGCTCTCCGGTCAAAAGGTAGTGTGGACGCAGGTGTCCGGCACCGGTCTGCTGGCCGGCGCTTCCATCGAAAACAACACCGATCAGGAAGGCAAGGCGTATCTGCAGTTCACCACCGGACTCGTGAATGTGCCCTTTGCCGCCGCGCAGGACGTCATCGAAGCCGCCACCGCGGTGGGCAAGGTGACCTTCTACTCCACAACGCTCGCCATCCGGCAGCCGAACGGAGCCCTTGCCGGCGACGCGCAGATCGAATACGTCTATCCGAATCTGAACGATCTCAACAATCGCAACTTCACCCTTGAAGCCGGCCAGACGCTTCCCAACGCCATTGGCGTCCGCGTCGCCGACCATACGGGCCAGCCCATCGCCAACGTCGGCATGCAGGTGACCACGACGCCGCCTTCGGTGTACGAGGGAACCGCCGGTCCGCCGGCAGGCTTCACCGCCTCCTGCGCCACCATCAAGCTGACCGACCCGCAGGGCAACACCTCGTGTGACCTCAAGGCCGGCAACAAGCCCGGCACCAGCACGCTCTACGTCCTCGTCGGTTCTTACCGTTCGATGTCGACCCTCAACCTGACCATCACCGTCGGCAAGGCTTCGCAGTTAAAGATCCTTGCGGGCAACGGTCAGAAGGCCAAAGCGCAGACCCAGCTTCCGATTCCGCTGCAGGTTCAGGTTACGGACCTTGGCGGCAATCCGATCCAGGGTACGGCTGTGACCTGGAGCCGCGTCGGTACGGCCAACTTCGGCACCTTCGGAGCCGAACGCACGGCCACCAACACCGCGGGCATTGCCCAGAACAGCTTCCGCACCGGAACCGTCCCCGGCAAGTACCAGGTTCGCGCGCAGATCGACAATCCGAGCGGCGTCGCAGGCGCCAGCCCGATCTTCGTCACCTTTGACGTCGAAATCGAAACCACGCTCGGCGGTCTGGTGCAGATCACCGGCAACGGTCAGAGCGTCGGAACCAACGCGCCCTTCCCGCAACCGCTCGTCGTGCAGGTGAATGACCTGAACGGCCAGCCTCTCTCGGGCATTCGCGTGGACTTCGTCGCGATTGGCGCTGGCACGGTATCCCCGGCCTTCGCCACGACGGACGCCGCGGGCCGCGCCTCGGTCACCGCCCGCGCGGGCGGCTCGGCTGGATCGCTGACGATCACGGCAACGGTGAACACGCTTAGCACGCAGTTCGGGCTAACGGTCACACCGCCCAGCCCGACGATCCTCGGCACGAACATCGTCAACACGGCCAGCCAGCAGGTCGGACTCACGCCCTGCGGCCTCGCGACGATCAGCGGTACCAACCTGCTCCCCGGCATCACCGGCATCGTCCAGCCGCAAGGCTTCGGACAACTTCCGATTACGCTCGGACCGGTCACCGGTATCACGATCGGCGGCATCACCGCACCGATCGTCCGCCTGGTGAACGCTGGCGGTAAAGAGATGGTCGATATCCAGACGCCTTGCGAAGTCCAGCCTGGTTTTGCCACCGTTGTCGTCAACGTCAACGGCCAGAGCCCGGCGACGATCAACTCGGTGCCTGTGTATCAGTACCAGCCCGGCATCTTCGAGTACGATGAATCGGACGGCCGCCGTTATGCGGTAGCTGTAAAGGCTGACGGTTCCTTCGTCTCTCCCTCGAACCCCGCCGACCGCGGCACCACCATTCGACTGCTGGCAACCGGCCTCGGCCAGACCAGCCCGTCGATGGGTACCAACCGCGCCGGCATCCCCAACCAGCTCGTGGTCGCCAACCTCATCGGTGGCGTGAACGACGCCGGCGTCCGGGTGGTTCGTGCGGAAGCGGTGCAGGGCCAAATCGGCAACTACCTGGTAGAGATCGAGATTCCGGCCACCACGGCGGCTGGACCGTATCAGAGCGTGGCGCTCGCCATCCCCACCGGGGCGGGTGAAGTGACCTTCTCGAACGGCGCGTACATCCCGATCCGCTAGTCCGCAACAACCAAACGCAAAAAGGCCGCTCGTCCCTTCAACAAGGATGAGCGGCCTTTCTCTTTTCGTCGCAGCCTAAGAACTACAGGTTCTCGAGCCGGGTCGCCGCGTCGCCGAACGAATCGAGCTTGATGTCCATGCGATCCATCAGGCCCAGGAACAGACTGCATAGCTTGCGGTCCTCGTCCTTGCGGCCGATGTAGTCCAAGGTGCGACCGGTCTTGAGCGTACCGCCCAGGCCGCCCGCCAACACCAGCGGAAGCCGCGTATTGTCGTGCTTGCGGCCAATCCACATGTTGTTGATGAACATCAGGCAGCTATTGTCCAGAACCGTACCGCTGCCTTCTTTGGTGTCGTCCAGTTTCTTCGCAAGGTACGCCATCTGGCTCAGGTGGAAGCGCGACACCCGTTCGTACCCGTCCGTCAGGTTGTCGTGAGAAGCGGCGTGATGCCCTTCTTTCACGTTCAGGAACGGATAATACATCGCCGACAGATCGCGAGCCAGCAACAGCGTCGCTACGCGCGTCTTGTCGGTCTGGAACGCGATCGCGATGATGTCGGTCATCAGGCGGGCGTGTTCGCGCAGGTCTTCCGGCAGCCCGTTGGCCGGGCGATCCATGGAAAACACCGGCTTGTTCTTCGCTTTCGCCGCGTCTTCGGCCGTCTCCTTGGTCTTCCGCATGCCTTCGACGCGACGTTCCACCTCGCGCAGGCTCGTCATGTATTCGTCGAGCTTGGCTTTGTCGCTTGCGCTGATCTTTTTGGTGAGCGCCTTGGCATCGTCCTTCACGCGGCTCAGGATGCTCAGGTTCCGCAAGCTGCCACGGTTCTCAAACAGGTTGTCCCACGCAAGCGACGGGTACACCTCGTTCGGCACCGGCGACTCCGGACTCTGCCACGACAGATGCGAACTGTAGGCCATCGAGAAGTTGGTCTCGTGGTAGCCGGTCATCGGTTGTTCGCAGGCCAGCACCAGGCTCTGCTGCGGCGTGTCCTGCCCGATGTGGTTGGCCATCACCTGATCCACCGTGATGCCCGCGCGAATGATCGCGCCCTTTTGAATCTGCGAACCGCTCAGCAGGCAGCCCGTCTGCGCCGGGTGAATGCCTTGGCCCGTGGCCCGCTTCTGGAACAGCCCGTGAATGACGTTGATCTTGTGCTTGATCGGCTCCAGAGGCTCAAGCGTACGGCCCAGCTTCATGTCCGTGCCGTCGCCTTCGGAACTCCAATGGTTCTCGTTGACGCCGTTGCCCATGAACACCACGCCAAAGCGCTTGGGGTACACCTGCTTCGATTCGTCCACCGCCGCTACGCATGGCAGCGAACTCAGCAGCGGTAGCGACATCGTGACGCCCGCGCCTCGCAACACCGTGCGGCGGGTCATCTTCAATTCGGAGGACGAAGGTCGGTTCCTGATCAACATCGAAAAGTTACTCCGTAGCCTGCGGCGCCGCCGCCGAGGATGCATCCCCGGCACGGCGATTCAAAAATTGTGGGCTCTGCACGATCGTTTCCACCAGCGCCGAAAACTTGTAGTTCTTGGCCTTCAGATTGGTCTTCATCCGCTCGACGAGCATGTCGTCGGAAAGCGACAAGGACCGCCCTAACGAATAGGCGAGCAAAACGCGGCTGAGGTTATCCACAAAGTCGTTTTCCCGATTGCCGCGGATATAGTCGCGAACTGCGGCGATGCCGTCGCCCGTCTTGCCACCGGGGAATTCCACGGTCGTGTCGATGGCGCGGCCAGCCAAGTCTTTCGCCCGCTTTTCGCCCACCGGACCGTAATTTTCAAACGCCAATCCGAACCCGTCGAACCGCGAATGGCAGCCCGCGCACGCCGGATTGTTGCGATGGTCGGCCAGCATCTGGCGCAAGGGCTTGTTGGCCTTCGCCTCGTCCTGCGGCAGCTCCGGCACGTTCGGGGGAGGAGGCGGAATGTGTTCGCCCAGCACGCGCCGCACCACCCAATACCCGCGTTTTACTGGACTCGTACGCAGCCCCGGCGAACTCTGCGTCAGGAACGCCGCCATCGGCAGCAAGCCGCCGCGGCCGTATGCCGAAGCGTCTGCCACCTTCACCCAGCTATGCTGTCCTTCGGGCATCGGGATGCCGTAATGTTTGGCCAGAACCGGGTTGACGAACGTGTCCTTGCCGTACAGAAGATCGAGCAGCGAACGGTCGTTGGCGATGATGTCGGTCATGTAGCGGACCGGCTCTTCGAACATCGCCTCGCGCAGTTCGTTGGTGAAGGCGGGGAAGCGTTCGCGATCGACCGAGTTGTGCTGCTCAAAGCGGCGGAAGTCCAGCCAGTTGCCCGCGAATTCAGTCGCCAGCGCGCGAGCCTTGGGGTCCTTCAGCATGCGCCGAACCTCGCCCAGCATGGCCGTGCGGTTCGAAAGTCCACCGGCGGCGGCCTTCGCGAGCAGCTTGTCATCCGGCGAGGTCGACCACAGGAAGTAACTCAAACGGCTGGCCAGATCGTAGTTCGAAAGCGGCGCGCCGGTGACGGTCTTGGTGCGGCTGATCGAAACCTGGTCGGCGCGATAGCAGAAGTTGGGCGACATCAACACGCGCACAATCACGTCGCGGATGGCGTCCTCATGCGTCATCGTGCCGTCTTTGCGCAGCGACTGATAAAACGCCAGCAAATCGTTGCGTTCGGCGAGCGTCAGCGGACGGCGGTATGCGCGCGCGGCGAACTTCAGCATCGCCTCGATGTGCTTGGGCTGCGATTCGGCGCGCAGTTTTTCGACCGACCGCAGCGTGTCGTTCACCCACTGGAAGTGATACTCGATGGCCGGGATCGCGCGAGGATCGTTCTTGGGATCGGCCTTCGCCTTGGCGAGATATTGATCGCGCAACCCGAAGATCACCTTGGGCGCGCTCACCGCCGCATCCGTCGGACGTTCGTTACCCGATTCGCGACCCTTGCCCAGAACTTCGCCGCTCTGGTTGAAGTAATACTGCACGTAGGTGCGCATCGTGTGGTCGCCCAGGTAGTCGAATTCCACCCACAGGCGGTCGAGTTCGGCTTTGCCCTTGGCGTCCAGGATCAGTTCCTGCAACGGTTGATCGTCGCGCCAGTATCCCATCACGTTGTGGTATCCGGCGCTCAGCAGGCGGCCTTTGTCTTCGCTATCGTCGGGGAAGAACCGGCCGCGTTCGCTGATATAGAAGTTGTCGGGAAAAACGTTGGCAAACTTCGTCATCGCGGCTTCCCACTGCGCGCGAGTCTCGTTTGCCGGGATGATCAGGTCGGGGTCGTTGTAACGGCGATGCGCCATCAGGATCGCGGCGCGCCCCGCCGCTTCCTGGCCGAGGCCGGGGTAACGAGGCAGCTTCGACGGTTCGAGAACCGCGTCGCTTGCCGCCCGGAACGCGGTGGCATCCAGCTTGCGGCGGCTCGCGTTGAACTCGCGGAACTTGTAATTCATCAGCGGTTGCGAGGTCGGGCTCAGGCCTTTCACCACCGGCGCCGCGAACTCCATCGCCGTCGCTTTGCGGATCTTGATCACAAAGTCGCGCATGCGTTCGCACTGGCGGCGGCGTTCCACTTCGTCATTGGCCGGAAGGTCGCGCCACATCTTGCGCAGCGTCGCCACGGGACCCACTTCCGGGATCGTGCGATCTTCCAGCATGCCCCACACCAGCGGCATGTACTTGGGGCTCACCTTATCGGCGACCGCGAACGATTGCAGCGTTCCCACGGTCGCCGGCTTGCGGTTCTTGAACTTCCACGCGGTGACAAAGTAGTCCGCGTAATCGGTGGGCTGGCTGTAGTAGAAGTTGACGATGCGCTGAATCGCGTACTTTTCGCGATCGGTTTCCACCAGCATCGGATGCGGCGCAAACGTAATGCCATCGGGCGTCACGGCCATGTGATCGGCCACCGTACGCGCGGCCTGCAGATACTTGCGCATCAGCGCGGGCGACATCGTCAGGGACTCGCCGGAGTTGTCGAACCCCGCCGTATTGGCCGGATCGACGGGAAATTCCTTGGCCGGCTGAATGTCGACGCCGGTGAGGTCGCGAATCGTGTAGTTGTATTCGGCGTTGCTCAGGCGGCGGGCCAGCACCAGGCCGGGGTCGCCATCGAGCTTGCGAGCCTCTTCCGCGCGCACGGCGCGAACCCAGTCCACGAACTTCGCGCGTTCGTCATCGCCGGGCTGCTTCAGGCCCTTGGGCGGCATCGTCGAGGTCGAAACGCGGCTGAGAACATGGTCCCAATGCCCGAGATCCTTCACGACGGCGGAAAGAGAAGTGTAGGGAGCGAGGTCGAATTGCGCGGCCGGCTTGGCGCCCGTGTGACAAGCGACGCAATACGTCTTGAGAAAAGGCTTGACGTCGGTGTCAAAACGCTTTTCGAGGGTAACGGTGGGCGCGGCCATTCCGGACCGCAAACCGCTGACGGCAACCAGCCCGGTCGCCGCAAGGGCCTTCGCAATGGTTTTCACTCTACGGAAATCTTATCGAATCTTCCTTTCGAAAGGTGTCACGATCCGGTCACGTTTACGGACGTTCAAACCGGTGACGCACACCTGAACGGTCGAAGAACACGATACTGTCGCCGGAAACATACGCGAGGCTCGGACGCAGCAGCTTGCGATCTCCCGCCGGACGGTACGACGCGGTTTCCTTGCCATCGGCGTCAAACGCAACGATGTACGGACCGGGGTCTTCCCTTCCCGCGCCGCTCATCACCAGCAGCAGCGAGCCATCGCGCGCGGTGACGGCGCCAGGAACTAGAATCAGGCGCGCCGCGCCCCAACCGTTCCCAGTCTGGGCCGGCGACGACGCTCGGGTCTTGTCCACTTCCGGTCCCGAAAGCGCGATCGTGTCAGCGGACTTGGTCCACCTGCCGTCCGCGAACACGTACGGCGTGATGGTGAGCGCGCTCGACGGGTCCAGCAGCAACAGCCGGTCGGGCGACGCGAACACGGGCTTCATCCACGGGGTCTTTTCCATGGGAAACGACGCTTCGAGGACAGGCGCGGCCGTGCGATCCACCGTGCGATAGATGTTCAGCATCAGTTTGGGCCACGGCGCATATTGCAGCAGCGCCAGGCGGCCTTTGGTCAACGCCGCGCGACCGGCCGTCCCGCCACACGCGAACTGCTTTGCGTCGCCGGTCGAGATGTCGATCAAATGGCAGGATGGTTCGCGGCCGGCCATCGTCATCGCAAAGATCTGCCCGTCGCCCGCGGCCAGCGGTTGCGGCTGGATCGTGCCCGTAAACAGCCTGCGGACGGAACCATCGGGCTGCACGGTTTGCAGTTCGGTCACGGTGTCGCTCAAGACGCGGCGAGGCATACGCAGCACGATCGCCGAAGTCGCGTCCGAACCCGAAGCGGCAAAACCAATGGTGGAACTTTCTGTTTCGGCGTCCGGCAGCGCGGCCAGAACTCCGGTTTCCGGCAGTATCGGTTGCGCGGATGCGGTGCCGATTGCGACGGTGGCCATCAGTACGGCCGCCCTCTGACTGTAGAGTAGTAAAGACATGTCCGGCTCGTCCTCCTCTAACAATACGCCTTTACGCAGTCTCGGATGGTTCCGCGGACGCGAGTATTACAACTTCTCGCGGCGGGCGAACCTCCGTTCGGAAGGCTTTCTGTTCGACAAGTTCGAAGGCAAGCCGCTCATCGGCATCTGCAATTCCTGGAGCGAACTGAACAACTGCAACGCGCATCTGCGGCAGGTGGCGGAGGCTGTGCGCAGAGGCGTCCTCGCGGCGGGCGGCTTTCCGCTGGAGTTCCCGACGATCTCGCTCGGCGAACAGTACATGAAGCCGACGACGATGCTGTTCCGGAACCTCATGGCGATGGACGTCGAAGAGTCGATCCGCGCGAACCCGCTAGACGGCGTCGTGCTGCTGTGCGGCTGCGACAAGACGACGCCCGCGCAGTTGATGGGCGCCGCATCGGCGGACATCCCGGCTATTGTCGTCACCGGTGGACCTACGCTCAGCGGCAACTATAAGAACACGCCGTTTGCCACAGGTACCGACGGCCGCAAGATCTTCGATCTCTATCGCACAGGGAGCGTGAGCGAGGAGGAACTGCAGGAAATCGAAGGCTGCATGGTGCGCAGCGCCGGGCATTGCACGGTGATGGGTACGGCGTCCACCATGGCGTCGATCGCCGAGGCGCTGGGCATGACGCTACCGGGCGGCGCGGCGATTCCCGCGCCCGATTCCAGGCGCATGCAGTTGGCCGAAGCCTCCGGCCGGCGCATGGTGGAGATGCTGCTTTCGGGCACGGTGTTGCGACCTTCGCAGATCATGACGCGCGAAGCCTTGGAGAACGCGATCGCCGTCAACATGGCGATTGGCGGG
>JAFDVT010000497.1 GCA_018268875.1 Acidobacteriota bacterium | reverse complement strand
GATCGCGGGGGCTTCCTACGCGGGTTATGCGGTTTTCCAAAGCATCCCCAAGGAAGTGGAAACGATCGCCACGGCCAAGGTTCGCAAGGGCGATGTCATCGTAAAAAGCTTTGCCCGTGGCGAGCTGCGCGCGGTCCGTTCGGCGACTCTTACCGCTCCTAATCTGTTCGGCACCGTGCAGGTCACCAGGATGGCGCCGCTTGGCGCATTCGCCCATGAAAAGGACCTGATTGTCGAATTCGACGATTCGGAAGTGCAAAGCCGCGTCGAAGAAAAGCAGCTGGAACTGGACCAGATCGAAGAGCAGATCAAGAAGGCGCAAGCCGACCTCGCGATCCGCAACAATCAGGACCAGGTGGAACTGTTGCAGGCGCGCTACAGCGTGCGCCGCGCGGAACTCGAGGTGAAGCGCAACGAACTCATCTCCGCGATTGACGCGCAGAAAAACAAGCTGACGCTCGAAGAATCCCGCCGCCGCTTGCAGCAATTGGAAAGCGACATCAAGTCGCGCCAGGAGCAGGCGCAGGCGGAACTCGCCGTGCTTCGCGAAAAGCGCAACAAGGGCAACCTCGAAATGCAGCGCGAACGTTCGCGCCTGATGCAGGTCAAGGTCCTGTCGCCCATCAGCGGCCTTGTCGCCGTGCGCCAGAACCGCACCGGGTTCATGTTCCCCGGCATGCAGGTTCCCGACATTCGCGAAGGCGACCAGATTCAGCCCGGCATCCCCGTGGCCGACATCCTCGATCTGTCGGAGATGGAAGTGATCGCCAAAGTCGGCGAACTCGATCGCGCGAATCTCCGTGAAGGTCAGGACGCCGAGTTGACGCTCGACGCTCTGCCCAACAAAAAGCTGAAGGCGTCTATCAAAACGTTAAGCGGTACGGCGAGCGCCAACGCGTTCTCATTCGACCCCGCCAAGAAGTTCGACGTCGTGTTCCGCATCGACATGCGGGAACTGCTGGGAGCGTTGGGGGCCAAGGAAGACCAGATCACGAAGATCCTGGCCACCGCTGCCGCCAACCGCGGCAAGACCGTCAACTCGATCCCGCTGAACGCAGGCGGCGGAATGCCGACGGCTCCGGCGATGGCAGGCAATGGTGCTCCTGGTGGCGGTGGTGGCAATGGCATGCCGCAAATGATCCAGGCTCCTGGCGCAGGCGACGGACAGCAGCAACGGCAACGCAGCGGGGCGAACAGCGGTGGCGGCAATGCGATGAATCGCATGATGGGCAGCCTCAACCCCGACGACGCGAAGAAAATGCGCGAGGCCATGGATAAGGCCACCGGCGGCAAGCAGATCTCGGAACTGTCGCAAGAAGAGCGCACCAAAGTCTTCGCCCAAATGCGCGACCTGATGGCGGCCATGCAAAAGAAAAACGGCGGTACTGCAGCGACCGCGCCTGCCGCTCCAGGAGCAGAGGGCGACGCAGCTGGCGGCGGACGCCGTCAACGCGGCGGCGGCATGCCGATGTTCGGCGGTGGCGGCCAGTTCACCCAGAAAGACCTGGATGCAGCCCGTCTGCCGTTGCCTCCCGAAGAAGACACGCAGTTCGACGTTCTGCTGCGTCCCGGCCTGTTGGCCGACGTGCAGATCATCATCGAAAAGATTCCCAACGCCGTCAACGTTCCGATGCAGGCGGTGTTTGAGAAAGACGGCAAGCCGTCGGTTTTCGTGAAAAAGGGCAACAAATTCGAGCTTCGCGAGATCAAGCCGCTGAAGCGTAGCGAAAACGTCATGACCATTGCCTCCGGCGTCGAACCCGGCGAAACCGTGGCCCTCGCCGATCCGACCGCCAAGAAGGGCGGCGCCGGCAACAAGAAGGAAAAGAATGGCGGAGCCATCAGCGCGCTGCCGGGAGGCAAGTCCTAGTCATGCTATCCGGACTTCTTCCTGAACTGTACATGGGGCTGCAAAGCCTCTTCGTTCACAAGCTGCGCAGCCTGTTGACGATGCTTGGCATGATCTTCGGCGTCGGCGCCGTCGTCGCGATGCTTGCGATCACGGCCGGCGCGCAGAAGGAAATGATGAGCTACATCGACCTGCTGGGCGTCAACAACATCATCATCGAAGCCAAAGAGGCCGTGGACCGCAACGAATTGCAGGCGCGCCGCGCCGTGTCGCCGGGCCTCAGCTTCCGCGACTTCCGCGCGATTTCCGAAAACATCAACGGCATCGCCGCCGCTACGCCCCGCAAGCGTTTTAAGCCTTTGAAGGTCCTGCCCAAGCCCACGGCGGAGATGCCGCTGTTGATTGGCGTAACGCCGGAATACTTCGACATCAACTCGCTCCGCGCGGTGGATGGACGCTTCTTCAGCAGCGAAGACGACACGCATTCGAACCCCGTCTGCGTGCTCGGCGAATCGGCCAAGGTCAATCTGTTCGGCTATGAACCGGCGGTCGGCAAGCACGTCAAGATTAACGACGTGTGGTTGCAGGTGGTGGGCGTTCTCGCCCAGCAGGCGACCGCCGATTCCGATACCGATCTGGAAGTGGTGGACCGCAATAATCTGGTGATCGCGCCGCTCAATACGGTGATGCGCCGCTTCGAAGACAACAACTCGTTTTTGAAGGACGAGATCGACGGAATCTACCTGAAAGTGGGCACTGGCGTCGATTCCATCGAGACTTCCGGCATCGTCAAAGCGATCCTGGGTACGACCCACAAGGACGCTGGCGACTACAACGTCGTGGTGCCCGCCGGTCTGCTCGAACAGCGCAAACGGACGCAGTTCACCTTCAAAGTCGTGATGATCTGTATCGCCGGTATTTCGCTACTCGTTGGCGGCATCGGCATCATGAACATCATGCTCGCGACCGTGCTCGAACGCACTCGCGAAATCGGCATCCGGCGCGCCATCGGCGCCCGCCAGAAAGACATCATCCGCCAGTTCCTTACGGAGGCTGTGCTGATTTCGATGATGGGCGGACTCATCGGCATTGCGTTCGGCTTCAGTCTTTCGCTGGCCATCGCCAAGGCTACTGGCTGGTCCACCGTCGTCACGTTCACTTCGATCGCTGTCGCGTTCGGAGTGTCGGTAGGCATTGGACTGGTCTTCGGTATTTATCCGGCGGTACAGGCCGCGCGTCTCGACCCGATCGAGGCGATTCGCTACGAATAACACTTTAGGAATCCATGAAGAACGTTCTTCCCGCAGCAGCTTTGTTGTCGATGCTTCCGTTGTGCGCACAAACGTCGCCGCAAGCTCCAACTCCCGTGCCGCAGACCGCCGAGCCGGTCAAGCAATCCATGGTCAGCGGTTCGAGCACGGCCGATATGTCGGCGCCCATCAACGATCCATGGTTCCCCAAGCCCGCGTATTTCCGGAAGCGGTTTGAAACGCCGTCCACCGGTGTGCAACTGCAGCCGCCGATTCGCCTGGGCGAGTTCGTGCAGGACGGCAAGATGGAACTGTCGTTGAAGAACTACCTGGATCTGGTGTTCGCCAACAACTACGACGTGTCGATCCAGAAGCTGACCGTGCAGGTGAACCGCAATGCGATCACTCGCGCGTATTCGATCTTCGACCCCGTGCTGGTGTCGCGCTTCCAATCCAATCGCGCGTTGACGCCGACTTCCAGCGCGCTGGCCGGTGCGGCGACGCTCAACCAGTTGACGCAGCCGTTCACCATGCAGTATTCGCAGTTGGCTCCGACGGGCGGCACTTTCAATATCGGATTTGCGAACACCAAGACGTCGACCAACGACCGGTTTGCCACTTACAACCCGGCCTTCAACTCGAACATGACGTTTTCGGCGTCGCAGCCGTTGTTTCGCAACCGTGGCAGCTTTATCACCAAGCTGCCTATCACGATCGCGCAAAGCCGCCTGCGTGGACAGCAGTACACCATCGAAGACCAGATCATGCAGTTGATCGCCAACGCCGAGATTCTGTACTGGAATGCCATCGAAGCTCGCGAAAACGTTCGCGTGCAGGAACAGACGCTTAAGCTTGCCGATACGTCGTTGAAGCGCGCGCAGCGCGAACTCGAACTTGGCGCGATCTCGTCGCTCGAAATCTTTCAGCCCCAGGCCAACTATGCGAACGCCGAAATCCAGGTGACGCAGGCTCGCTACCGTCTGGCGCAGGCGGAAGACGCCATTCGCCGCCAGATCGGGTCCGACCTCGATCCCAATTTGCGCGGTGTTCCGATGGTGCTGACCGAGTCGATTGATCCGCCGCCAGCGCTCACCTACGATCGCGACGCTCTTGTGTCCCGTTCCCTGTTACGCCGCCCGGACCTGCGCGCCGTGGCTCAGAATCTGGATATTGACGACCTGACGATCCGCGGCGCAACCAACGCGCTTCGCCCCGATCTTTC
>JAFDVT010000496.1 GCA_018268875.1 Acidobacteriota bacterium | reverse complement strand
AGGAACTTGCCGCCGCCGATTTTGGTGAGCGAATAGCGCTTGCGAAACTCTTTCACCGGCGGCGCGTCATAAAAGAGGTTCGACAAAGCCTCGGAATAGGCGATGCCGGCCGGGGTTTCGGCGTTGTAATCCGTAAAGCGGAGCGAGCCGTTGTTCAGGCTGACATCCAGCAATTCGGTGACAGAAAGGAAGGGATAACCGGGGTCGATCGCAGCCAGCATCTTTTCCGCGGGCAACAACTGCATGCGGTTCATCAGGGCCTGGCTTCCAAGCGCGAGTTCCTGGACACGGTGCAGGGCGCTGTACAACGACTCCGCCGCTTTCACCATGTTTTCGTACTGGCGTTTGGTGATAAAATGCGGCCGCAACACGGGGGAGGCCGGACGGGTTCCCAGGAGCAGTTGCTCCTGTTTCATGCGTTCCTGCAGCTCCTCGGCCCACGCCAGATCTTTGTAGGCGTCCGACTCGAGAAGACGGTGGAAGCGGGTAATGGCATCACCAAGTTGCGACATTAATGAAGGTCACTTCCTTGACTTGAGTATCGCACGCTCAACCTCAAAAACTCCGCAAAATTACTGTAACTGATTGCATCAAAATGAGTTATAGTCTTGACAAATTTCATGTGAAGATAGGAACTAGCGATGTTGGCCCCATATTGTATACGTTTTGCCGCCCTGGTGCTTGCCCCGGCGCTGCTGTTTGCTGATGACGGTTTGTGGTTGTTTGATCGTTTTCCAAAGGCGGTTGTGAAGAGCCGCTATGGGTTGGACGTAACGGACGCGTTTTTGGATCACATGCGTTTGTCCGCGGTGCGATTCAACAGCGGCGGCAGCGGTTCGTTCGTGTCGCCGCGCGGTCTGCTGTTCACCAACCATCACGTCGGAGCCGACTGCATTCAGAAGGTTTCGTCGGCGAAGAACGACTACATGAAGGACGGCTTTTACGCCAAAACCGAGGCCGAAGAGCGGGCATGTCCGGATCTTGAAGTCAACGTGTTGCTCCGCATCGAGGACATTACGGCCAAGGTGCAAGGGGCGGGCGGCGCCACGGTGGCCGAACAGAACGCCGCGCGCAAGGCCAAGCAGACCGAACTCGAAAAGGCGTGTAGCAACGCCAGCGGCAACCGTTGCGACGCGGTGACGTTGTATTCGGGAGGCCAGTACGCCCTGTACGAGTACAAAAAGTACACCGATATTCGCCTGGTGTTCGCGCCCGAGTATTCCGTTGCCGCGTTTGGCGGCGATCCTGACAACTTCACGTACCCCCGGTACTGCTTGGACTTCGCGATGTTTCGCGCCTATGAAAACGGCAAGCCCGTCGAACCGAAGCATTGGCTGCGGTGGAGCAAAGAAGGCGCGAAGGAAAACGAACTGATCTTTGTCCCCGGCAATCCGGGGTCGACGGGACGGCTCGATACGTTTGCGCAGTTGGAATACCAGCGCGACACGCAGATTCCGAATTCGCTGGCGTTTCTGGACGACATGATCGCCCACCTGAAAGTGTTCGCCAAGAAGGACGCCGAAGCGAAGCGTCTGGCCGATGCCGAGTTGCAGGTGTACCAGAACTCGTTCAAGGCGTATTCCGGCTTTCTCCGCGGATTGAAAGATCCCAAGCTGATGCGGCAGAAGGAGGCTGACGAAGCGAAGTTGCGGAAGGCCATCGCCGACGATCCGGCGAAGCAGGCGGAGTACGGCAAGACGTGGGACGAGATTGCGAACATCCTCGCAAAGTGGCGGACGCAGATGCCGGCGTTTTACGCGCTCGAGCGAATGCCCGCGAACAGCACGCCGCTGCATCTGGCGATCGACATCCTGCGGTACGCCAACGAGCGCACCAAGCCGGACAATCAGCGCTTGCGCGAGTACGTGACGCCCGCGACGCCGGCACTGGAGCAGGAACTGTTTTCCGCCGCTCCGATTTCGCCGGAGCTCGAAAAGGTGAAGCTGGCGTCGGTATTTCGCGGGATGCGGGAGCGTCTCGGGGCGGACAATCCGGTGGTGAAGCTTGCTTTGGCCAATGGCAGCCGGACCCCGGAGCAGGCGGCGGCTTATTACATCGACGGGACCAGGATCGCGGACATCGAATTGCGCAAGAAGCTAGCGGCCGACGCGGCGACTGCCAATGCGTCCGACGACCCGATGATGGTGCTGGCGCGAGCGATTGACGGCCCGGCGCGGGCCCTGCGCGCGAAGTACGAGAACGAGGTGGAATCGGTGCTGGTGGCCAATGCGAGCAAGATCGCGCAGGCCCGGTTGGCGGCTTACGGCGACTCCGAATACCCGGACGCGACCTTCACGCTTCGCGTCACGTTCGGCACCATCAAAGGCTACCGGAACGACAAGGGCGAAGAGGTCCCGTGGGCCACGTTGATTGGCGGGATTTACAAGCGTGCGACCGGTGTGGAGCCGTTTGCGCTGCCCAAGTCCTGGCTGAACGCGAAGGGCCGGATCAATCCGAAGGTGCCGTTCGATTACGTTTCAACGACCGATACGCATGGCGGCAACTCGGGCAGCCCGACGGTGAATTCGAAGAACGAGATTGTCGGCATTCTGTTCGACGGCAACATCGAAGGCCTGCCGAACCGCTACATCTTTACCGATACGCAGGCGCGGTCGGTGCATGTGGCGAGCCAGGGCATCGTGGAAGCGCTGCGCAGCGTGTACAAGGCAAAGCGCGTGCTTAAGGAACTCGGGCAGTAGTCGCGTTCATCAGAACTTTGAGCCCCGGGTCGAGCACAACGGCCTGGGGCTCTTTTTCCGCGTCGAACACCAATGTTTGCGAGCGTCCGGTGAGTTCAAAGGCTTCGACGCGCGCGCCGATTTGGAGTTCGAGAGGCAGACGGTACAGTTCCATTTGCGACTGTTCGACGGTGGCGCGAATCTTCTTCGCTGCTGCGTCGTACGTCCACGAAAGCTTGACCTGTGGAGTTCCGGCGCGGTTCAGCCACTGGTCGAAGAACCAGCCCAATTGCAGTCCGGACACCGCTTCCATGATGCGTTGAAAGTCCGCCGTCGTCGCATTGCGGTCCCGATAGGCGCGGTAATACTCGCGGATGCCCTGCCAGAAGGCTTCGTTGCCGATCATCGAACGCAGCATGTGCAGCGTCCAACCGCCTTTTTGATAGATGAGCTGATTGAGCACTCGCTTCATGTCGGCCAGGTTCTGATGGCGGATCCTCAGGCCGGGCTGCGCTTTTTCGAGCGCAAAGATGCGGCGGCGGCTATCCTGCAATCCGGCGACAAACGCGTCGCGACCCTGGCTGTGTTCGATGAACAGCAGCGTGAAGTACGTCGCGAACCCTTCGCTGAGCCATACGTCGTCCCAGTCGCTTTCGGTCACCGCGTTGCCGAACCATTGATGGGCGATCTCGTGCGCGATCAGGCCGGTTCCCGGGCGTTCCAGCACATTGTTCTCGCCATAAAAGATCGCGCTGGCATGCTCGGTGCCGCCTCCAAAACCCGCCGCCACGATGTTGGCGAGCTTCTCGTACGGGTAAGGGCCGATGTTCTCACCAAAGAAGTCCAGCGCGCCTCTGGACGTCGGTTCAAACCATGGCGGACCCGCGGCGCGGTCCTGGCGATACACCCAGGTTTGGAGTTCGACGCCCTTCACGGGGCCCGCGTAATGCACGGCGAACTCCGCGATGCCAACGGCGTTCAACCAGGAGGCAATCGGCACCGACTGCTTCCAATGAGTCAGCTTGCGGCCGTCACCCAGGTCGACCTCTTCCTGCAGCAGACCATTGGCGACCACCTGATACTTTTGCGGCGCCGTGATGACAAATTCGCTGGTGGCTTTGTCGTACGGATGGTCGATCATCGGCAGCCAGTGGCGGGCTTTGTTCGGCCAATTTTCGCTGAAGAATACGCGATCGTTGTACTTGTTCTTCATGATCCGCATGCCGGCGACGGGCTTGCCGTGGTACTTGACGGCGAAGGTGGACACGCCGGGTTCGAGCGCGATGCGGAGTTGGTCGTTCTGATGGGTGAAGCTGCTACCGCCGGTGACGCTGTCGACGGTCATGGCCTGGTTGAGGTCCAAAACGACCGTAGAAACACCAGGGGCGAGGCGAACCTGGATGGCCGCCTCGCCCTGGATTTCGTCGCTTGCGTCGGT
>JAFDVT010000495.1 GCA_018268875.1 Acidobacteriota bacterium | reverse complement strand
CAGGTTGTCCTGCAGCCCTCGCAGAATCGCTGGCTCGTCTTCAACCACTAAGATCCGATTGCTCATCCCCAAATGCAATCTTACGCCAGAAGCTTCGGAACCACTTTGCCGGCGACGTCGGTAAGCCGGAAGTCGCGGCCCATGTAGTGGTACGTCAGGCGTTCGTGATCGAAGCCGAGGCAGTGCAGCAAGGTGGCCTGCAGGTCGTGAACATGGACTTTGTCTTCGACGATATTGAAGCCCAATTCGTCGGTTTTGCCGACAACCTGTCCGCCTTTGATTCCCCCACCGGCCATGAACATCGAATACGCCAGCGGGTGATGATCCCGGCCCATGTTTTCGGGGTCCGACGTGTTGCGTTGTTCCACCATCGGCGTGCGGCCGAACTCGCCGCCCCACACCACCAGCGTCGAATCGAGCAGTCCGCGTTGCTTCAAGTCCTTGATCAACGCGCCCGTCGGCTGGTCGGTGATGTCGCAATTCTTCTTCAGGTCGCGATTCAGATAGGTATGCTGATCCCAACTGGCGTGCATCAACATCACGAAGCGAACGTCGCGTTCCACCATGCGCCGCGCCAGCAGGCAGTTGGTGCCGAACGCCTTGCTCTTCTCGTTGTTGATGCCGTACATTTCGATGGTTTCCTTGGATTCCTTCGAAAAGTCCAGCAATTCCGGCGCCGACATCTGCATCCGGAACGCCAGTTCGTACGAGTTGATTCGCGAAGCGATCTCCTGGTCGCCGGTGGCGGCAAGGCGATCCTGATTCAAATCGCGAATGGCGTCGAGCGTGGTTCGCTGCAGGTCCTGGTTTACGCCATTGGGATTCGACAGGTAAAGAATGGGCTCGCCGGAATTGCGGAACATCGTGCCCTGGTACACGCTGGGAAGAAAACCACTGCCGAAATTGCTGGCGCCGCCGCTGGTGCCCGCGCCCGAACTCAACACCACGAATCCTGGAAGATTCTGCGATTCGCTGCCCAGGCCGTACGTCACCCAGGAGCCGAATGACGGGCGTCCGGCGTTCATAAATCCGGTCATCAACAGCAACTGTCCGGGATGGTGATTGAACGCGTCGGTATACATCGAACGCACCATGCAGATGTCGTCGGCGCAGGACGCGATGTTGGGAATGTAGTCCGACAGTTCCATCCCGCATTGGCCGTAAGGCTTGAATACGCGGGCGCTGGGCAGTACGGTGGCGTCCTTCTTGATGAACGCAAGCTTGGTCTGGCTAATCAGCGATTCCGGAAGCGGCTTGCCTTGCCATTTGGCGAGCGCCGGCTTGGGATCGAAAAGATCCATCTGGCTCGGCGCGCCTTCCATGAACAGGAAGATGACGTTCTTGGCTTTGCCTGCAAAATGCGGCTTCTTGGCGGCAAGCGGATTCAGGTCCGCGGCGCGGCCATCGCGCGCCAACAAGGAACCGAGCGCCATCGTTTCAAGCCCCAGGCCCGCTGTGCGAAAGAAGGAACGTCTTGTGTGGATCTTGTGGTCGTCCATGGTTTATTCCTTCGTGATGAATTCGTCCAGATTGAGAAGCACGCGTCCGATGCCGGTCCACGCCGCCGCCTCGCGCATGGTGGCGCCTTCCGGAGGCGCGGGCATCCATTCGGCCGCGGTCTTGTCGTCCAGCTTGGCGTTCAACTGCGTATAAAGCTGCGTCAATCGCTCGCTTTCGCGCGAGGTCGCGGGGCGGGACAAGCAAAGTTGGTAGGCATATTGAATGCGCGAAGACAGCGTTCGTCCGGGAGTTTCACGCAGAACTCGTGCGGCCAGCGCTTGCGAGGCTTCGAAGAACACGGGGTCGTTCAACAGGTTCAGCGCTTGCAACGCAGTGTTCGACACGCGCCGCCGCGAACACGCGATGGACGAGTCGGGCGCATCGAAAGTGGCCAGCAACGGATACGGCGTTGTGCGCTGATAGTGCACATACAAGCCTCGGCGGTAACGTTCCGCGCCCTGCGTTTCTTCCCACTTGCGCCCGCCGTAGCCGAGTTCCGCGACGCCCTTTGGCTGTGGTGGTTTTACCGAACGCCCACCGATCGATTCATTCAGGAGTCCCGATGCCGAAAGGGCGGCATCCCGGATGAGTTCGGCCGTCAGTCGTGTACGGTTCTGATGCGAAAGCAGCGTGTTTTCGGGGTCTTTTGTAGCTAAATCGGGACGTGCCGCCGACGACCGTTGGTATGCCTTCGATAACACCACGGTTCGCACCATTTGCTTCCAACTCCAACCCTGGTCCATGAACTCGGCCGCAAGCCAGTCCAGTAACTCGGGATGCGTCGGCTTGTCGCCCACGACGCCGAAGTCTTCGGAAGTCTTGACCAAGCCGCGACCCATCAATTCCTGCCACAGCCTGTTCATGGCGACTCGCGCGGTCAACGGGTTGTCGCGGGACGTCAGCCATTCCGCGAGGCCCAGGCGGTTCCGAGGCAGCTCCGGAGACATTGGCGGTAGGATCGACAACGTCGCCGGCGCCACTACTTCCGCCTTGGCGTTGTAATCGCCGCCCTTGCGAAGATGCGTGGGACCGTAGCTGGGATCCGCTTCAATCACCATCGCCTGGGCAAACGAAGGCAGCGTCTTGTCCAGATCAGCAAGCTTGCCGCGAAGTTCCTTCATCTCGTCGGCCATCGCTTTGTCCTTGCGCGAATCGGGACTGCTGCCCACGTTCACCACAAAGTAACGGCGAAAGCCATCGAGGTCGCGAGCGGAGTGCTTGGCCTCGGTCAGGTACTTGTCGCAACGATCGAACAGTGCCTTAAAGGCCGTCAGCGCGAAGTCCCATTCAAGATCTTTGCCGGGCGTTTGATTGGCTTCGCGCAGCTTGTCTTCAAAGCGCTGCGCGCGCTCGGTCAATTTGTATTGCTGATACAACGCGTCCCGCTTTTCGCGATACGCAGGCAGCGCGGCCAGGTAAGGTCCCGGTTCTCCGCCGATAGGCGCGTCGATCTCGCCATCTTCGCCATTCTCAAAAAACGCCATCATGGCGTAGTAATCTTTGTTCGAAATCGGATCGTACTTATGGTTGTGACATTGCGCGCAGCCGACCGTCAGTCCAAGCCAAACCGTAGACACCGTCGCCGTGCGGTTCACCAACTGCTCAAACCGGGCCTCCGCGCGGCCCACGCCGGCCTCGCGATTCGTCAGCACAGCGCGAAGGAAACCGGTGGCCACGCGTTGATCCACCGTGGCGTTCGGAATCAGGTCACCGGCAAGCTGTTCCCGAGTGAATTGATCGAAAGGCATGTCGCGGTTCAACGCGTCGATCACCCAATGCCGGTAGCGCCACGCATGAGGCCGAGGCAAATCTTTTTCATAGCCGTCGGAGTCCGCATAATGCGCGAGGTCCAACCAATACCGCGCCCAGCGTTCGCCGTAGTGCGACGACGCAAGCATCCGGTCCACCGCGCGTTCATAGGCATCGGGCCGAGCGTCGGCAACGAACGCATCCACGTCGGAGGCGGCGGGAATGAGCCCGGTCAAGTCGAGCGACAGCCGTCGATATAAAGTACGCCGGTCGGCTTGCGGCGAAGGCGTGACGTTCTCGGCATTCAGCCTCGCGTCGATGAACCCGTCAATGCTGCCTTGCGCCGCTTTCACAGGCTTTTGAAAGGCCCAATGCGACGATCCCTTGCCGCTCGCTGCCACCAAGCCCGACGGCCATTTCGCGCCGGCCTCCACCCACTTGCGAAGCGACGCGACCTCGCCCGCTTCCAGCGGTGCCCCGACTGGCGGCATCCGAAAACCTTTTTTGTCGCTT
>JAFDVT010000494.1 GCA_018268875.1 Acidobacteriota bacterium | reverse complement strand
GTCGTCCGGGCGCGCGCGCGGGATCTAGGCCCGCTCGACGCTGTTCAGCCATCGGTCGACCAGATCCTTCACACGGCTGCCTCGGCAAAGTTGCTGGACGCACTGGAGGACAACCTGCTGCTCGCGCCAATCCAGTCCAGCGTGGTGCCGCTGCCGCATCAGCTCTATGCGCTCAACCGCGCCATGAGCCGCGACAGGATCCGCTATCTGCTCGCGGATGAAGTCGGCCTCGGTAAGACGATTGAGGCCGGTCTGATCCTGCGCGAGCTGAAGCTGCGCGGCATGGCCCGCAGGATCCTGGTTGTCGCGCCCAAGGGGCTGGTTCGACAGTGGCAGGCCGAGATGCGTCTGCATTTCGGCGAGCAGTTCACTTTCGTCGAACCGGCGGAGCTGTCGGCGTTCAGACAGTGGCGGAACGATGAGGAAAACCTCTGGCGCGTGCATGACCAGGTGATCTGTTCGCTGGATTCTGTGAAGCCCATGGAAGGCCGACGCGGATGGAGCGTCGAGCAGCTTCAGACCTATAATCGGGAACGGTTCGAGGACCTGATCTCCGCGTCATGGGATCTGGTTATCATCGACGAAGCCCACCGGATGGGCGGCAGCACCGATCAGGTTGCCCGGTACAAGCTGGGCGCAGCCTTGGCCGAAGCTGCGCCGTATCTGCTCCTTCTGTCTGCGACGCCCCATCAAGGCAAAACCGACCAGTTTCACCGCCTGATGCAGCTGCTTGATCGGGAAACGTTCCCGGACGTGTCGAGCATCGCCGCTGACCGGGTGCGCCCCTTTGTGGTCAGGACGGAGAAGCGGGCAGCTATCGACGCGGAGGGGAAACCCCTCTTCAAGCCACGGATGACCCGGCTGCAGCCCGTCGCCTGGCTGGATCGCCATTCGGCGCAACAGGGACTGTACGAAGCCGTCACAGAGTACGTTCGCCACGGCTACAATCAGGCGATGGCGGCGAAGCAGCGCCATATCGGCTTCCTGATGATCCTGATGCAGCGCCTGGTGACCTCGAGCACGGCGGCGATCCGGACGACGCTCGAAAAGCGATTACTCGCGCTGGACGACGATCATGCACAGCTGAAGCTTTTCCCCGCCGAGCGCGCAGAGGACTGGCACGAACTTTCCGGTGAAGATCAGATTGATCTTGCGGTTGCGTTCGAAGCGCTTGCTGACGAACGCAAGGATGTCGAAGCTCTGTTGTTCCTTGCGCGCGAGACCGAAGCACAGGGGACCGACGCCAAGGCGGAGGCCTTGCTCGAACTGATCTATAAGATCCAGCAGGAAGAGAACGATCCCGACCTCAAGGTCCTCGTGTTCACCGAATTTGTGCCCACGCAGGCAATGCTCGCCGATTTCTTGGAAAGCCGGGGCTTCTCGGTTGTGACCTTGAACGGCAGCATGGATCTCGAGGCGCGGTCGCGTACCCAGAAATCGTTCTCGCAGGACGCCCGCATCCTGATTTCCACGGATGCCGGGGGCGAAGGCCTTAACCTGCAGTTCTGCCATGTTATCGTGAACTTCGACATGCCTTGGAACCCGATGCGGGTTGAGCAGCGGATCGGCCGTGTTGACCGGATCGGACAGCCGTTTGTCGTGCGTGCCATCAATTTCGTTCTCGAAGACACAGTCGAGTACCGCGTGCGCGAGGTTCTCGAGACGAAGCTGGCCGTCATCGCTGAGGAGTTTGGCGTCGACAAAGCGGCCGACGTCATGGACTCGGTCGAAGCAGAGCCGCTGTTCGACGAGCTTTTCGTCAATGGCCTGCAGAACCCTGATGCAATCGAAGCCGACTGCGAGACGGTCGTGTCCCAACTGAGGACGGCCATTGCCGAGCATAATCAGAGCAGTCAGCTTCTATCCGGTGGACATGATCTTGATGCGTCTGATGCTCGCAAATGGCGCGACCATCCTGCCCAATTTTGGCTTGAGCGAGCCATAACGTCAGGGCTGCCAATTCGTGGCGGTCAAGCCACCAGAGAAGCTGATGCATGGCACGTCCGGTGGTCCGGTGACGGTGAGACAAGTTCGGTCTGTTTCGACGCGAGGACCGCAGAGGGGCGCCCCGACCTGGAGTGGCTCACACTCGAGGATCCAAGAGCCCGCGCCTTGATTTCTGATTTGCCTCGCTGTGTCGCGGGGCAGAACATGCCCTGCGTCCGGATCTCAGGGCTTCCTGAGACCGTCAGTGGTGTCTGGTCACTCTGGGAGATCACGCTGTCGGCAGATGACTTTAGCCGTCGTCGCTTCCTACCCGTCTTTATCAGTAACGAAGGTCGGGCGTTCCAGCCGACCGCGAAGCGAATTTGGGATCTGCTGCTCACCGAGCGCGTAGAAACCATCGGCAGCGCGAGTTCTTCAATCAGCGCAGAGCTATTTGGAAGGTCGAAGGACGCAGCGGTCGTACAGGGTGAGAGGGTGTTCTCCGAGCTCGTCGACGAACACATGACCCGGCTACAGGAAGAGCGGGACCGTGCAAACTACGCATATGAGGCACGGCAGCAGGCGATCGGTCGGGTCGGACTTGCGACGGTGCGCGACTATCGCAAGAAGCGGTTACAGGCAGAGCATGATGCGCGACTTGCGCAACTTGATGCTTCAGAAGCATTCGTTCCGGATCTGCACTGTATTCTCGTCTTGCGTGTCGGCCAGCAGGCGGATACCAGCAGATGACGTCTTGGATGGAGCGGATACTTCAGGCTTTTCCCGAGGACCTCTCTCAGTTCTGGATCGCACGCGATCCTGACAACCTCCTGCTCGATGAGAACATCCTCCGGGTCTTGCGCGAGCGTGGATTTGAGGTGCTCCCGTTTGAGGACTCGATCGCCTTCCGGGTTGAGTACGAAGAGCGCTACCGGGCCGCTTGGGATCGCGGCACCCCCGGG
>JAFDVT010000493.1 GCA_018268875.1 Acidobacteriota bacterium | reverse complement strand
AGCAATAACACCAACGCCTTTGAAGGCACCATGGTTGTGGTCAATGCGAACGCGAACTTCATCGCGGCCCTTGGCATCCCAGGCATCGTTTTCGATTCCCCCATGAACATCGCGTCGTTCTCGCGTCCCGGATCGTTGAATGTCAGCAACGGTTCTTTCAACAACGGAACGTCCGGTCTCCGGACGCCGTACATCGGCACATTGACCTTCGCCGTTCCGTCTACCGCCGTACCCGAACCCGTCGAATTGTCTTTCCTCGTCGCTGGAACTCTGGGCATCGCCGGGGTCCTGCGCAAGCGAATCGTCCGTCATCATTCATAACGAGCTTTTCCTCCATTGACTACCAACATGCGGTCCAGCCGGTTATCCGTGCTGGGCCGCAATTTTCTTACACAGCCCGCCGCAGCCCAGCGCCGATCAAGGTTTTGCTATAGTAAAGCCCAAGTGGTGATCCGCCGGAATTATCGGTCTTCCGCGAAACACTTTGCGCGCATTTCCCATCATCCATCTGTGTCGTGGAAAGCTTTCGGCGAACCTCGCCCGATGAGGCTCCCGCACAATTCCATGGAGGCAAATGGTTACGGCTCCTGCTGCTGTTGTTGAGTCCTCGATGAAAACCTCCGTTCCGCTGCGGCGCGGTGTCGAAACCTTATTTGGCACGCGCGACGAGAACATGCGCCTGCTCGAAAGCGGGCTGCAGGTCAAGACCCGCATCCTGAACGACACGCTCGAAATCGAAGGTCCGGACTTCGGCGTGCAGCGCGCCGAAAGCATTCTTGAGGATTACTTTTCGCTGGTCCACGAAGGGCACGTCTTTCAGCCTTCCGAACTCAACAGCTACCTTCGCGTCGTAGTGAGCGACCCGGACACTACGCTCCGCGGGCTCACGCACAGCGGCCGCCAGCGTTCCTTTGGCAAGAAGATCCTGGCGCCCAAAACCATCAACCAGCGCCGCTATATCGACGCGATCGAGCGTCACGACCTGGTGTTTGGCATCGGTCCCGCGGGAACCGGCAAAACGTATCTTGCCGTTGCGATGGCCGTCTCGGCGATGCTTGCCAAGCGTATTTCGCGCATCGTGTTGACGCGTCCCGCCGTTGAAGCAGGCGAACGCCTTGGCTTTCTGCCCGGCACCCTCCAAGAAAAAATCGATCCGTACCTCCGCCCGCTCTACGACGCGTTATTCGACATGATCGACGGCGAGAAGGTGGAAAAGATGCTCGAACGCAACGTCATCGAAATCGCGCCGCTCGCCTTCATGCGCGGCCGTACGCTAAACGACGCGTTCATCATTCTCGACGAAGCTCAGAACTGCACCGGCGAGCAAATGAAAATGGTGCTCACTCGCCAGGGCTTCAACTCCAAGATGGTCGTCACCGGCGACCCGACGCAGATCGACCTTCCCTCCGGCCGCCGTAGCGGACTCGTCGAGGCGCAGGACGTCCTGCGCGGCGTCGAAGGCGTCTCGTTCGTCGGTTTCGATGACAAGGACGTGGTCCGCCATCCCCTTGTGCAACGCATCGTAAAGGCCTACGAACGCTATCAAAATCTGACGGGTGTGGGCCGGCAAATGCCTCTCCGGGGACTGAACAACACACCTCCCTCTCCGAGCAGTGATGAAACCGGCGGCGGCCAACAACCGCCGACGGCGGCTGAATAACCTCCAAATGTCCTCTGACGGCAGTACTACCACTTTACTTTTCGACCCCGCGTCCAAGCCCGCTCTGGGCCGTCGCGTCACGCAGGCGGAACTTCGCGAGTTCGCTCTGCTTCTGACTTCCAAAGTCGCGGGCAAACGTCCGTTCACCTGCCTCATCGCCGGCGACGCGGAACTGCGGCGCCTGAACCGGCAATTCCGCAAAAAGAAATACGCCACTGATGTGCTGTCTTTCCCCTCGGGAACGGACTCCGGTCCTTTAGGGGAAATCGCGATCTCGGCCGACCGCGCGCTCGCCCAGGCCCAGGAATTTGGCCACAGCGTCGGCGACGAGATCCGTATTCTGCTCCTCCACGGCGTCCTGCATCTCACCGGCCTCGACCACGAATCCGACAAAGGCGAAATGGCCAAAGCCGAGGCTCGCTGGCGGCGTTCGTTTAAGCTGCCACAGTCGCTCACGGAGCGCGCCGCGCTATGATTTTGACTCTCATCCTGTTGCTGGCCGGCATGTCGGTGCTGCTCGTGCTGACCTCGCTGCTGCAGGCGATGTATCAGGATGCCCAGCGGCTTCGGATTCGCGAATCCGCCTGCCTGGAATATTTCCAGGACCACATCATGGAAGCGCTCGGAAAGTCCCCCGAAGCGGGCATGCTGTCGATCTCCATCGTCAAACAGAGCCTGGTGGCGATTCAGGGTGTCGTCCTCTACGACCTGTTCCTGCGAACCTCCGCGGCGGGATGGGAAGCCGTGGTGACGGCCTGTGTTGCGACGTTGATCATGATGGCGCTCACCTGCCATCTGTTCCCGCAACTGCTGTATCGCAAGACCAACGGCCGCTGGCTGTTTCCGCTCATTCCGCTCATCCGGTTGCTCATGTTGCTGGTGGCGCCCGCCGTCGGCTTGCTGAACTTCCTGTTCTCGCTTTCGGAACTTTCCGAGCCTGACGAGGTGAAGCAGGAAGAACCCACCGCCGCCGAACAGATGGAAGCGTTGATCGAAGCCAGCCACGAAGAAGGGCTGATCGAGGACAAAGACAAGAAGCTTCTGCAATCGGCCGCCAGTTTCGGCGAAAAGACCGTCCGCGAGGTGATGACGCCTCGTCCGAACATGGTCACCATCGCGGCTTCCAAGACGCTCGAGGAACTCCGCGAACTCGTCGTCAAGGAACAGTATTCCCGCATCCCGGTCTACGGCAAGTCGATCGACGAAATCAACGGCTTTGTCCATGTCCGCGACATGTTCGAGGTGAGCGAACAGGATCGCGCCACGCGTCTCGTCAAGGAACTCGAACGCAAGGTTACGCTGGTGCCGGAAACCAAGCCTGTCGACGACCTGCTGCGCGACATGCAGAAAGCCGGGCAGCACATGTCGATCGTCGTCGACGAGTATGGCAACACCGCCGGCCTGGTCACCATGGAAGACCTGGTGGAACAGATCGTCGGCGAAATCCACGACGAACACGACCCCGAGCGCGACACCCTCCGCCAGGAAGACGGCAGCTTTATCCTATCCGGCAACTTCGAAGTGGATCTGCTCGAAGATCTGGTCGGTTTTACGGGCGATCATGACAGCGAGTCCACCACGGTGGGCGGCCTGATCACCGAATGGCTCGGCCACGTGCCCGCCAAAGGCGAGGCGGCGGAAAAAGACGGCCTGCGCATCGAAGTGCTGTCGAGCAGCGATTTGCGCGTCGAGCAGGTGCGCATTTCGCGTCCCGAAGCGGTAGCCGAAGCAGCCAGCCCCGCCGACGTTTAAAATAGAAAGAGTTCCCTCCCTTTTCGAAGTCACCCTATTATGCTCTGCGCTGGAATTGTTGGCCTGCCCAATGTGGGCAAAAGTACGCTGTTTAACGCGGTTACCAAAACCCGGAAGGCGATGGCGGCGAACTATCGCTTCTGCACCATCGAACCCAACCAGGGCATCGTAACCGTCCCGGATGACCGTCTGGAAGTCCTGTCCAAGATCAGTGGTTCGCAAAAGCTCGTGCCGTCCGTATTCGAATTCGTCGACATCGCCGGACTCGTGCGCGGCGCCAGCAAAGGCGAAGGTCTGGGCAACCAGTTCCTGGGCCACATCCGCGAGGTCGACGCGATTGTGCAGGT
>JAFDVT010000492.1 GCA_018268875.1 Acidobacteriota bacterium | reverse complement strand
TTTCCTCACTTTCGGCGGATTTGTTGCCTTTTCGATCTACCTGCCCAGTCTGCTTCGGGATCAATTTCAATTGACTCCGGCCGACGCGGGCCTGCGTACCGCGGGATTCGTGGTGCTGGCGACGCTGCTACGACCGGTGGGAGGTTGGCTTTCCGATCGCATCGGTGGCGCTCGCGTCCTGTCGGCGGTGTTCGTGTTTGTGACGCCGTTCGCGCTGCTGCTCGCCTGGAACTCGATGGTGCCGTTCACAGTGGGCGCGCTTGGTTGCGCCGTCGTGATGGGACTCGGCAACGGTGCGGTTTTCAAGCTCGTGCCGCAGTATTTTCCGCGGGACGCGGGCACGGTTACGGGTCTTGTTGGCGCGATGGGCGGCTTGGGCGGATTCTTCCCCCCGCTACTGCTGGGATTTTTCCGCGATCGTATGGGCGTCGTGTGGCCCGGGTTCGTACTGCTGGCGCTGGCGGCGATCGTGATGTGGCGAGTGAACGCGCATGTGTTCGTGCCGCGCCAGGGCGCGCTCGACCTCAGCCTTCCCGTCGAACTCCGGCGCACGGCCGACCGGGTTCGCGCCGGCGCTTGGGCGACGCTGTGGACGCTGCTGCTGATTGCCTCTATCGTCGTCGGGTCGCGCAATCTCGATAACTTCGACCCCGCGCTGGTGATCTACACGTTTGCTGTGATTTTCTGCGCCTGGGGCGTGGTGTACCACTACAACATCTGGCTCGACAAGCCGCCGACGAGGCTGTATTGGCGGCGCGGTTGGGAACTGTTCGCCAAGCGCGGGATCATCGGCGGGACGCTCGCGCTGATTCCCATCGCGGGACGTCAATTGTTCGCGCAAACCTTCATCAAGCAACGCTCCCCCCTGCGCTGGTGGATGCACCAATTCCTGTTTTGGGGCTGTCTGCTGGCGGCGGCGATCACGTTTCCGCTGGTCTTCGGGTGGATTTCGTTCCGCTCGCTGCCGACCGATCAGGACATCTACGTGACGTACCTGTTCGGCTTCCCGGTGGGTTCCTTCCCGCTGCACACGATCCAGGCGGAGTTGCTGTTTCATGGCCTGGACATCGCGGCGGTGCTTGTACTGATCGGTGTCTTCCTGTCGCTGTGGCGGCGGTTGCGCGATCGCGGCGCGCAGACCTTGCAAAGCTTCGGCATGGATTTCCTGCCCATTTTGCTGCTGTTCGCGATCTCGGTCACAGGACTTGCGCTCACAGTATCCCAGGAATGGCTGCGCGGCGCGGCGTACAGCTTTATCGCGATCACACACGCCATCACGGTGATCGCCGCGTTGCTGTACATGCCGTTCGGCAAGTTCTTCCACATCTTTCAACGCCCGGCGCAGTTGGGCGTGAAGCTATATCAGGCCGAAGGCGCGGTGACGCCGCCGGCCGTGTGTCCACGTTGCAAGGAACCGTTCGCTTCCGCAATGCATATCGAAGACCTCAAAACAGTGCTGCCGCAACTGGGCTTCGACTATCGCATGCCCGGCACGGACTATCATTGGCAGAACCTTTGCCCCCCCTGTAAGCGGAAAACCCTGTCGGCGCGGCGCATCGCGTTGAGCGCCCCCACCGGTGACGCGGAGGATTTCATCCATCATGGCTAGGCCCCCTGCCTCCCTCGAACAGCTTCGCGAGAACTTCGGTCCGCACCTCAATTTCACGCCGGCCGGAGGCTGGCACGATGAATCGAGCAGTGCGGCGGAGCAACTCGTAAAAACCCATTGCTGCTTCTGCGGACAGCAGTGCGGCATCCAGCTCAAGGTGCGCGACAACCGCGTCGTCGGGTTCGAACCTTGGGAAGAATTTCCATTCAATCAGGGCATGCTGTGCCCGAAAGGCGTCAAGCGCTACCTGCAGGACAACCATCCGGACCGGCTGCTCGATCCGCTGCTTCGGACCGATTCGGGGTTCCGCAAAGCCACCTGGGATGAGGCGCTCGGGTTCACGGCAAAACGGCTGCAGGAGATGCAGCAGAAGTACGGCAAGGATGCCGTTGCCGTTTACGGCGGCGCGTCGCTGACGAGCGAAAAGTCCTATTTGCTGGGCAAATTCGCGCGAATCGGCCTGGGTACGCGGCACATCGACTACAACGGGCGGCTCTGCATGGTGTCGGCGGGTACGGCGTACAAGCTGGCGTTCGACGTCGATCGCAGCCCGATTCCGTGGAGCGAGATTCCTAAGGCGCAAGTGCTGTTCGTCATCGGGGCGAACGTCGGCGAATGCGCGCCGATCACCACCAGCTACATCTGGAAGTGCCGCGATCAGGGCGGCAAGCTCATCGTTGCTGATCCGCGCATGACACCGATTTCGCGCAACGCTGATTTGTTCCTGCCGCTGCGTCCCGGCACGGATCTCGCGTTGCTGAGCGGTATGCTGCACGTCGTGATCCGCGACAATCTGCAGGACAACAAGTTCATCGCTGAGCATACGGTGGGGTTCGAGGCAGTGAAAGCCTCCGTGCAGCGCTTTGATCCACGGACCACGGCGGAGATGACCGGAGTTCCTCCGGAAGCGATCGAAAAAGCCGCGCGGATGTTCGCCGAAGCGGACCGCTCCATCGCCCTCCACGCGCGCGGGCTGGAACACCAATCGAAGGGCGTCGAGAATTGTTCCGCGCTCATCAACCTCACGCTCGCCACCGGGCATCTAGGCCGCGAAGGCTGCGGTTGCGCGATGATTACCGGGCAGGGCAATGGCCAGGGTGGCCGCGAACACGGGCAGAAGTGCGATCAACTTCCCGGGCAGCGTTCGCTCACCGATCCCAAGGCGCGCGAGCATGTGGCGCGAGTGTGGGGCGTCGAGCCTGATGAATTGCCGCAGCCTGGCTATTCGGCGCAAGAGATCATGAACGCCATCCACGCGGGCGAGATCAAAGCGCTATTTTCGATCTGCTTTAACCCGCTCGTCTCGCTGCCGAATGCGGACTTCACGCGCGAGGCGCTGGAAAAGCTGGAATTTTTTGCGGTCACGGATTTCTTTCTGTCGGAAACCGCTGCGTATGCGGATGTTGTTCTCGCGGGCAGTTTGCAGGAGGAAGAGGAAGGCATCACGTGTAGCGCCGAAGGCCGCGTGATCCATATCCGCAACGCCGTGAACCCTCCCGGTAACGCCAAGCTCGA
>JAFDVT010000491.1 GCA_018268875.1 Acidobacteriota bacterium | reverse complement strand
TTCCGGAAGAGAAGGCCAAGGCCGTCGGCGCGAAGATCGATCAGGCCGCGCCCATCGCCGACCCCAAGGAACTGGCCGACTATGACGCCATCATCTTTGGCACGCCGACCCGGTTCGGAAACATGGCCGCGCAGATGCGCAATTTTCTCGACCAGACCGGCGGACTTTGGATGAAAGGCGCGCTGATTGGCAAGGTGGGCAGCGTTTTCGTTTCCACCGCCACCCAACACGGCGGCCAGGAAACCACCATCACGTCCTTTCACAACACGCTGCTGCACCACGGCATGGTCATCGTCGGCGTGCCCTATGCCTGCAAGGACCTCACCTACATGGCCGATACCATTGGCGGCTCCCCGTACGGCGCTGGAACGCTCGCGGGAGTGGATGGCAGCCGCCACCCGAACGAAGTTGAACTCCGCATCGCTCGTTACCAGGGCCGTCACGTCGCTCAGATTGCTAAGAAATTAACAGCAGCCTAAGCCGGACTCCACACCGTCTGCCGCAGCACCGCGAGCGGGTTGCCTTCCATCTGCTCGTACCACACTGTCAACAGCTTTCCGTTCGACAGTTCGACGGTGGAGGGATAGCCCAGGTCGCCACGGACGCCGTCGGCGGATAGCGTCACCGGTTCGGACCACGTCGCGCCGTTATCCTTGCTGATCCGCGCCAGGTTCCCAAACGGCTTCCGGCGGTATCCGTAACTCATCACTAGCCTGCCGTCGCGCAAACGCAACAAGTGCGACGGCAGTCCCCAGACGCCGATCGGATGCGGCATGGACCAGGTCTTGCCGCCGTCACGCGATTCGCACTGCAAGGTCTCGCCTTTGTTCGCCTCGTTGTGATTGCGAATTTGCGCAATAATCCTTCCGTCGGCCGCCTCCACTGCATGCAGTTCGTGATACTGCTTGAAGTCGTCGCCAGGACGAGTCGGAATGGCGGAAATCCACTTCCAGGTCACGCCGTCGTCCTTCGAAAGGCACGCGCCGGCAGTCTCGTCACCCCATAATTTCTTGCCGACATACAGCAGCGATCCGTTCTTCAACGCCGTCGGACCATGCGGACTGTTCACCGGAACTTTATAGGGTTGCGACCACGTCAGGCCGTCGGTGGATCGCAACATCCAGCAATCCAGAAGCTTTTTGCGAGCCGCCGCGTTGACGCGGTTGTGCAGAGCGTTCCATTCGGGATGCTTGTCCAATTCCTTTTCATAGGCAAGCGAGGTAAAGGTGGTCACCAGCAGCGAACCCTTGGCCGTCTCGCAAATCCCGGCGTCACGGTCGTCGATGGCCGTGTCCATCAGCACTTCCGGATACGTCCAGGTCGCGCCTTCATCGTGGGAACGCATCAGCAACACCTGCCCGTACGGACAGACGTGCCTTTCGCGTCCGCCGGAGACCACAAGCAGCAGTTCGCCGTTGGCGCGCCGCGTCACCGTGGGCCAGCCGTGATACTTGCGAGGCTCCTGAGAGATCGTCGAAATGGTGCCGGCAACCAGCGGGGTCGCCATCTGAAGGAAGAAGGACCTGCGATTGAGTTTCATCAACTCGACGAGTCTATCAATACGGCACAATAGTGGGGTATGGAAAAGGTCGCCGTCCGGCGCTGGAAGTCGGGAAGAGAAAGCGCTGAATGGGACGTCGTGCTGGAAGAGGCGCCGCTCGAAATCCGCGTGTCCGCGAGCTTCAAAGCCCAGCGTTTTCTGAAGACGCTCGCCATCACCATGCGAACTCCGGGCCATGACGAGGACCTCGCCACCGGCCTTCTGTTCTCCGAAGGCATCATCAAGTCGTACGACGAGATTACGCTCATTCATCGCGCGGGCGACGGAGCGCTCATCGTGGACCTCGCGCCCTGGGCCGATGTGGATTGGACGGCGTTTGACCGCAGCCTGCCGCTGCTTACTTCAAGTTGCGGCGTATGCGGCAAGAAGGAACTGCCGCGAATGTCCGATGCGATCGAGGCTTCGACCACGCGCATCAAGCCCAAGGTGTTCGCCTCGCTCGAAACGGAACTCGAAGCCGTGCAAGCGAGCTTTGCCGAAACCGGAGGCTCGCACGCCGCGGCGTGGTTCGACGCCGAGGGCAACCTGCGGCGGTTCCGCGAAGACGTCGGACGTCACAACGCGCTCGATAAACTGATTGGTTCTTTGTTGAAGGATGGCTCGCTGCCTCTAGCCGACTCGATCCTGTTCATGACCAGTCGGGCGAGTTACGACATCCTGCAGAAAGCGATTCTGGCGGGGATTCCAATCGTTGCAGCGGCCGGCGCGCCCTCCACGGCGGCGATCGAACTGGCAGACCGCCGTAATCTGACCCTGGTCGGGTTCCTGCGCGGCGACCGCTTCAACGTCTACACGGGTTCGTGGCGCGTCGGCTAGGAATTGCAATGCTGGGCGAACGCCGCCTGCAACACCTGGGCGATTTCCGGAGCCTGCCGGCGTTCAATTTCCATGCGATGCAGGTAAAACACAGGCTTGCCGTCCTTGAACAGCGCCATCGAAGGCGACGACGGAGGAACGCCCGCAAGATGGACGTCGCGCAGATGCTTGGTGGCCTCCACGTCGCCGCCGGCGAACACCGTCACAGCCTTATTCGGCTTCACGTCGCCCTGTAGCGCCATTCCCACGGCCGGGCGAGCCTTGCCCGCCGCGCAACCGCAAACGGAGTTCACCACCACGAGTACGGTGCCGGGTTCCGACAGCGCCTTGTCGACGTCCGAAGGAGTGCGGGTTTCCTCCACGCCATACTGCGTCAGGTCCTGCCGCATGATGCCGATAAATTGCTCTGGATATTGCATGTCTATTCTCAGTGTAGGATGCAGGCCGGCGGCTTCGGGTCGCAGCCCCAGGGGCGTTATTTTTGACCTCCACCGCGCACTCCCCCATTTCCCTATTCCTCCATCCTGGGGGTGCCTGTCACCGCACCGCTTCCGAAGCGGTACAAATTCGACCTAATGCACGCCGATTCAGCAACTTGCGACCTAGGGATTTTCCTCCCGTGCCGGACCTTGAACCACGGAAATACACTGTAAGCGACCTCGCAGTTACGGGACCACGACATACACCGCCACATCGCCCGCCGACAATTCGATCTCTGAAGGATCCATCACCGACTGGTAGCGGATGTCGATCGCCCACACCCCGGGATACTTGCCGTCCAGCGACCGCACTGCCGCCACCGTCGCCGAACCCAGCGTGACGCGCGCCGTTGGACGAAC
>JAFDVT010000490.1 GCA_018268875.1 Acidobacteriota bacterium | reverse complement strand
TCGGAAACAATCATCAACCTGGGTTCGAACGCCTACCACAAAGCCGAAGTGGGCCTGAATATCCTGCGTGAAACCATTCTTGGACGCGAACTGTTCGACTTCGCCTTCCACGAATACGCGCGCCGCTGGAAGTTCAAACGGCCGACGCCATCCGACTTTTTCCGCACGATGGAAGATGCGTCCGGCGTGGACCTGGACTGGTTCTGGCGCGGCTGGTTTTACACGACAGAACACACGGACATTTCGCTCGATAGCGTGAAGTTGTACTCGCTCGACACGCGCAATCCCGAAGTGGAAAAACCGATTTCCAAGGCGCGAAAAGACGACGAGCCGGTGAGCCTGTCGGAGCAGCGCAATAAGACCCTGCATCGCCGCATTCAGGACTATCCGGAACTGGCCGACTTCTACAACAAGTTCGACGAGTATGCCGTTACGGACAAGGATCGCGCGGAGTACAAGAAGTTCATGGACTCGCTGGAGGCCGACGAGAAGGCCGCCCTCGTCCCGGGCTTCAACTTCTACGTGATGGACTTCAAGAACCTGGGTGGACTCGTGATGCCGCTCATCCTGAAATTCGAATACACCGACGGGACCAGCGAAATTCAACGTATTCCGGCCGAAATCTGGCGCAGGAACAACGTCGCGGTTTCGAAACTGCATGTCACGCGGAAAGAGATCAAGCAAATCACGCTCGATCCTTTCCTGGAAACAGCGGACACCGACCTGACCAACAACAGCTTTCCGCGGAAGCCTATCAAGAGTCCGTTCCAGTTGTTCAAGGACAAGAAGGAAGCCAATCCCATGCAGGATTTGAAGGATCACGCAAAGCCGCCCACGGAATCCGGCACCGGCTCGCCGCAGTGAAACTTCTCATCGCATTGCTGCTGGCGTGTGCATCGGCCTTCGGGCACGGCGTACACGCCAGCTTGACCTCGATCCAATTCAACGAAGCGTCAAAATCGCTGGAAATCGTGATGGTGATGTCGGCGGACGACGTGGAAACCGTCCTTCGCCGCGACACCGGCAAGCAGATCGAAGTCGATCGCGGCGCCGAACAGTTGGTGTTCGGCTACATCGCGAAATCGCTCGAGATTCGCGGGCTGAAACTGCAGTGGGTCGGGATGGAAGTGTCCGTCCAGAAGATCACCGCGTACCTCGAAGCGAAAGTTCCCAGCGGCGATCCCAATGGGTTGAACATCCGCAACGACCTTCTACTCGACCTTCTCAACGACCAGGTGAACATCCTCAGCGTCAAGCGGGCCGGCAAGCCCAACGCCAAAGCCTCCGAGCATTTGTTCAACTCGCGCGGAACGTGGCAGACGGTGAAATTGCCCTGAGGTGCCGCTCGGCGGAGATCCGCACCGCCGCCTTGGCATCGCCCAGGATCATGTTGCCGAACGCGCCATACGCATTTTCGAACTCGTAAGGCTCCACGGACTTCACGATGTTGGCCACCGCCGCGGCGCCGAGTGGAATGTAGTTCGGATAGCTGTACATGAAGCCGAAGTGCCGGCGATCCGGGCACACTTGCAGGACATCGCTCGTCAACAGCGCATCGCCACGCCTGGCGTGCAGCACGGTGGCGCCGTCGAAATGCCCGCCGCAGTGGACGAGCGTCAGATCCTTCAGCAGGGGCTTCGAAAAGCCATCCCAGTATTGAATCGCGCCGCCGTCGCGCTGCACCCACTTGCGATCCGCCGAATGCAGGTAAACAGGAATGCCGCCGAACGCCTCGCTCCATTCGAGCATCGTCGTGTAAAAGTGCGGATGCGAGATCGCAATCGCCGCCACGCCGCCGTGCGCCCACAGCGTCGACACCGTATCGGGATCGCACAGCGCGACGCAATCCCACAGCAGATTGCCTTCGCTGGTCTGCACCAGATAGGCGCGCTGCCCGATCGCGAACTGCGGCTTGGTGACGACGCTGTACAGCCCGTCGCCAACCTTTTCGACGACGTTGTGGCAATGCCGGCGCAGGTCGCGCATCAGCGTCCAGCGTTGTCCATGCGGAGGCACGAACTGGCGTTCGTCGTCGCAGATGGGGCATCGGGCGGGAGGCAATTCCGACGGCGCGGCTTGCGTCCCGCAGGCGAGGCAGATAAAGGCTTCCAAAGTCGCTATTTCGCTTTCCGCGTGGCTAGAGGATGGGCTTTATCGTACACCGACAGGAGGTCCGCAAGCGACACCCGCGTGTATTTTTGCGTCGTGGAAAGCCGCGAATGTCCCAATAATTCCTGAATCGCGCGCAAGTCCGCGCCGCTCGAAAGCAAGTGCGTCGCGTAGGCGTGCCGCAGCGTATGCGGGTGCATCGAGTCGCCGTCGCCCATCATGCGCGTGTACAACCGCACGACCTCGTAGATCGCGCGAACTCCCATGCGCTGGCCTCGCGCGCCGTGCAGCAGCGCCTGCGCATCGCCCGACGCGCTGCGAACCGCGAGGTATCGCTCCATCGCCTCCGCGGCCTTGCTACCGAACGGAACCTGGCGTTCCTTCTTGCCTTTGCCCAACACGCGAACCCAGCGTTCACTATGGTCGAAATCGGTCAGGTTCAGCGACGCGAGTTCGCTCACTCGAAGCCCACAACCGTACAGCAATTCGAAGATGAGGCGGTCGCGTTCGGGCTGTGGCTGATGCAGATCCTCCGTCGGAATGCGGTCCAGAATCTGATTGGTCTGCTCGGCGGTGGGAACCCTCGGCAATCGCTTGGGCGACTTTGGAGTGCGCAACAATCGCGCCGGATTCTTGTCGATATGCCCATTCCGCAACAGGAACTTGAACAGAGACCGGACGGCCGCCAACTTACGACGAATGGATGTCGCTTCCAGGTCCTGGTCGTACAAATGCGCCAGCCATTCGCGCAACGTCAACAGGTCGATTTCGCGAACGTCCGGCGGCGCGGACGCCTCGGGCGGCGTCAGATAGGCTAGCCACTGGTCGAGGTCCGACCGGTAGTTGCGCAGCGTGTGCGCGGACGAATTCGCCCGCTCCAACTCGCCGAGGTACGCGTCGATCCAGTTACGCAACGCCATAGGCGGTTAACGCTTCCACCGCGCGGCGGCATACTTCGGCATGCCGCGCCTTCTTGTCGTGCTTGAACTTCTTCCGCTCTTCTTCGGTCAGATGCGGAAGCAGGTCGAACGTGATATTCGCCGGTTGGTAATCCTCCGGGTCCGCGCCCGCGATGTAATGGCACAAAGACCCCAGCGCGGTCTCGCGAGGCAGTTCGCGCAAAGGGTTGCCGAGCGCCGACGCGGCTGCAAAGCGCCCTGCCAGCAGACCTGTGGCGATCGACTCGACATATCCTTCGACGCCAGAAATCTGCCCGGCAAAGAAGATGCGCGGGTCGTTCTTCAACTGCAAACACCGGTTCAACAACGTGGGACCGTTGATGTACGTATTGCGGTGGATCTGCCCGTAGCGCAGGAATTCGGCGTTCTCAAGGCCCGGGATCATGCGGAAGATCCGCTGCTGTTCCGGGAACCGCATGTGGTTCTGAAAGCCCACCAGGTTATAGCTATCGGCCCGCAGATTCTCCTGGCGAAGTTGCACCACCGCCCAAGGGCGCCGCCCCGTGCGAGGATCGGTTAACCCCATCGGCTTCATCGGCCCGAACCGCAGCGTATCCTTGCCGCGCCGCGCGATTTCTTCAATCGGGAGGCAGGCTTCAAAGTACGGCGTCTTGTCCT
>JAFDVT010000048.1 GCA_018268875.1 Acidobacteriota bacterium | reverse complement strand
CGGCCGCCCTTGACCACAAGGTCAAACGTTTGGGCTTGTAGTGCCAGCAACAGGACTGGAAGCATAGACATTGCATACCATAGTGGAAGTCTTCTTATGAATAAAAACTTCCGGCAGGCGCAGATTTTGAAGCTGATTCAAGGCCGCAATCTGCATACGCAGGAAGAAGTAGTCGCCGAGTTGAAGGCCGCGGGGATCGTGGCCTCGCAGGTGACGGTCTCACGCGACATTCAGGAATTGGGCCTCGTGAAGACAGCCGACGGCTACCGGCAAATTCGCCCATCCGAGCGTTTGGGACCCGACCTAAGCACCGTCGTCAACGAGTTCCTGCAGGACGTTCGCGTCGCGCAAAATCTGGTTGTGTTGAAGACATCGGCGGGCAACGCAAACGCGCTGGCGGTGGCGCTGGACAAAGACAACTGGGATGAGATCGTCGGCACGATCGCGGGGGACGATACGATTCTGGTAATCGCGCCGGACAACGATACGGCGCTGCTTGTACGCGACAAGCTGATGCGCCTTACGGCTTCATGATCTCGCCCCAGATCACCTGGTAGGCTTCGACGACACCTTCAAAGTTGTGGCCCGCGCGAACGAAAACGCGCTTGCCGGCACGCAACGCATCGCGATCGACACGCATCCCGTCGCCGACGTACCTCGTGTCGTGCCGCAACAGGAACTTTTTTGGTCCTTCGGCGCGCGTGCGGATCACCAGCCACTTCTCGTCCATGCTGGACACAATCCCGGTGGCGGTGATGTCGCCGCGCGGCGCGAACTGCTCTGTGGGACTCGAATATTCGCGCTTCATACTGGGACGGCGCCCCGGTCCCGCGCCCTGCGACGGTACATCCAAAACGTGAATCGTGCGGACGTAGCAGCCGGAATCCTTGATGTCCGTCACCATCTCCAGGCGGTCGCCCAACGCCAGGGCGGCGGCCTCGATGCGCTGGCCGTCGCGCTCCATCCAGGTCCGATTGTCGTACCGGCATTCCACCTTCTTGCCGTCCGATTCCACCTGCAGGACCGTCTTTTCGAGCGCCAGCAGGGGCCCACGCACGATGCCCATCTTCATTTGCATCATCTGTGCGAGCGTGAGAAGGAGTACCAGCATGGTCTAGATGTTAAAATCAGATTTTGCCACTCGCGATCTCTTCCATCGTGGACCGCGCGGGCCGTTGGTTTCTCGAATCCGGCATCCGGGAAGCCGATGGCGGCGTTGCCCGCTATCACTATTCAGACCGCAAACAGAACGCCAAGGTTTCTACGGAAATCACGGGTTACGCGGTCAGCACCTTTTCGTACCTGCATCATCTCACAAAGGATCAGAAGTATCTGGACGCGGCCGTAGGCTCCGCGCGCTTCTTGTGCGAGGTTGCCTGGGACGACGATGCCGGCACGTTTCCCTTTGAAGTTCCGGACAAGGACGAGCCGTCCTACGCCTATTTTTTCGACATCGGCATCATTGTGCGAGGTCTGCTGACCGTGTGGCGCGCCACCGGCGACCCGATGTTCCTCGACAAAGCGCAGCGAGCCGGAATCTCGATGGCCTACGATTTCATGGCCGAGGAAGCCGCTCACCCCATCCTTGCGCTGCCTGAAAAACAACCCGAAGCATACGACGTGCTGCGCTGGTCGCGAAGCTCGGGATGCTATCAGTTGAAGTCGGCGATGGCCTGGCGCGACCTTGCCGAAGCCACCGGTCAACCGGCGTTGAAGCAGCCGTACGAACGGATGCTCGAATACTCGCTCGCCACCCACGACGCGTTCCTGCCGGGGCATCCGGAAACGTTGAAGGTAATGGACCGCCTGCATTCCTATTCATATTTCCTTGAAGGCCTGTTACCCGTCGGCGACCGCGCCGAATGCCGTGAGGCGTTGCGCACCGGGATCGATCGCGTGTCAAAGTACCTGCGGGAAATTGGACCCCAATTCGCGCGGGCCGATGTGTACGCGCAGTTGCTGCGCGTGCGGCTCTACGCCGACCGCCTGGGGTACGTGCCCCTGAACCTCAAGCAGGCGGAGGAAGAAGCCGAGGCCATCAAGCAGTTTGAAATCCCGGAAATTGGTGGTTTTTATTTCGGCCGCCGCAACGTTACCGAATATATGCCGTTCCACAACCCTTGGTCGACGGGCTTCTGCCTGCAGGCGCTGGCCATGTGGGAAGGCGATCGAAACATTCCTGTCTGGGCGCTGATCTAACGCATTCCCGTGGTCAAGCTCATCCTGGCGTCGTGTTCTGAAGACCTGGTCGAGTATCTGATCGACGAGGTGGAAAAGGTCTTTCCGGACCTACCCACGGTCGTGATGTCGGAGTTTGAACCGAAGCGCGAAGTGGAGTGGATTCCCTGGCGCATTTCCTGGACGATCGAACAGAACGAACAACTGCTGCGGTCCAAACTGGGCGGCCGTAAGATCGCGGAAGTAGCGATCGCGCTGCAGCCGAACATGCCGTACTGGCCGATGCGCAAGCTCGGCTTGAAGCTGAAAGGCTACGGCCTGTTGGTGTTCAACGAGAACCTGAATCACTTCTCGTTGCGGCCTTCGAGCGCCACTGCAATGGCCCGCCACGCGGCCTGGCGAACCCGTAACCTGATCCGCTGGCAGTTGCGCCCCGGCGGCAAGACGTACACCTGGCTGTGGCGGTTGAAGAATCCGCGCGACGGGTTCCGCAGGCCTTCGCTGTACCGCATGGCGCAGTGGGCCGGACGATTCTTCCGCGCGTTCCCCGCGCCGTCCAAGCTACCTCCTTTGGAAAAGCCGCTGCCGCCCGGCGTCACCGTGGTGATCCCGTCGCGCAACGGCAAGGATTTGCTGCAGGAATGTCTGCGGCTGGTGATGATGCAGACGCCGTCCGAAGTCATCGTGGTCGACAACGGTTCCGACGACGGCACGATGGACTGGATCCGGTCTACCTACCCGACGGTGATTGTCGTCGAAAGCCGCGCGCCTCTGTCGTTTGCCCGCGCGGTGAACCGTGGCATCGCGCAGGCCCGTTTTTCGCACGTCTGCCTGCTCAACAATGACATGTTGATTGAGCCGGACTTCTTCCACGAACTCCGCCGCGCCTTCGATTGCGTACCCGATCTGTTCAGTTCGACGGCGCAGATTTTCTTCCCTCCCGGGCAACGCCGCGAAGAGACCGGCAAGGCCGTGATGCTGCCTCGCGAACATCCTTCGGATTTTCTGCCGCATTGCGTAGAGCCTTTGGAGGGCGAAGATCACAGCTATGTCCTGTACGGTTCCGGCGGCTGTTCGCTGTACGATACGCGCAAACTGCGGCAGTTGGGATCGATCGGCGAGGTCTTCGAGCCAGCCTATGTCGAAGATCTCGATATCGGGTTCCGCGGTTGGCGCCAGGGTTGGCCCAGCGTGTATGTGGCGGGCGCCCGCGTGCTGCACAAGCATCGCGCGACGACCTCGCGATACCTCACCGAAAACGAACTCAAGTTCGCGCTGGAAGTGAACTTCCTCCGCTTTCTGGTGCGCAGCGTCACCAACCGCGCGCTGTTCCAGCGCATGTGGTTCGAAGCCGTGTACCGCATCAACTGGTTCGCCTGCGAAAACGCGCCGTACATGCCGATTTTGAAGGCCGCGCAGAACGCTCCCGAATGGGTGGAGGCGCAACCGGCGGCAGTGATTCCGGAACACGAGATTCTGGACCTGAACAATGGTCGCGTGGCCGTGTTTCCGGGCCGCGCGCGAACGACAGGCAAGCCGCTGGTGTTGATCGCCAGCTGTTACCTGCCCTTTCCCCTGTCTCACGGCGGCGCGGTACGCATGTACAACCTGATGCGCCGCGCGGCGCTCGATTACGACCAGGTTCTGATCGCCTTCACCAATCACATGGAAGCGGTTCCCAAGGAACTTTTGGACATCTGTGTGGAAGTCGTCGTCGTGCAGGCAACCGGCAGCCACGACCGCGCGTTGACCTCGCGTCCGCAGGTGGTGGAAGAGTTCGACCGGCCGGAGTTCCGCGCCGCTCTGCATCAGACCATTCGCAAGCATAAGCCGGCCATCGCGCAGCTTGAGTTCACGCAACTCGCGCAGTATGCAAAGGATTGCGGCGACGCCAAGACTATCCTCATCGAGCACGACATCACGCTCGATCTCTATGCGCAGTTACGCAAAACCAGCAAGGACTGGGAGATCGCGCGCGAACACGCCAAGTGGGAAGTGTTCGAACGGCAGATGTGGCGTGAGGTGGATTGCGTTGTCACCATGTCCGACAAGGACAAGAAGATGGTGGAAGGCGCACGGCGCGTGCAGCCATTGATCAACGGCGTGGACCTCGACCGCTTTCAGCCTCTGCCCCAGGCGCCGGAGCTAGGCCGGCTGTTGTTTATCGGTTCGTTCGCGCATCTGCCGAACGTGCTGGCGCTCGATTGGTTCCTGCGCGAGGTCTGGCCGCACCTGGCGCCGGTGAAGCCTGTGCTGCACATCATCGCGGGCCGCAATCCGGAGGTGTACCTGGAACGGTATAAGGACCACGCGAGGCCGGATCTGCAACAGCGCGGGATCGAAGTCGAAAGCTTTGTTTCGGACGTCCGACCCGCTTACAGCAGGGCGTCGGTCGTCGTGGCGCCGCTGCTTGCCTCCGCTGGAACCAACATCAAGATCATGGAAGCGATGGCCATGGGCAAAGCCATCGTATCGACACCGGGAGGCATCAACGGGCTGGATCTGGATGTCGGGAAAGTCGTGTGGGTGGCCGAAAAAGGCGAGGAAATGGCCACCATGATTCGCGACCTCATCGAACATCCGATGAAGCGGATCAACCTGGAACGCGCCGCGCGTCATGCGGCCGAGCGGGATTTTGATTGGGACGAAGTGGCTCGTCAGCAGGCCGCGTTGTACCGCAGCCTGCTGAACAAGTAAGTTACTAGCGCTGATTCGCCTTCAGGATCTTTTTGCGAAGGCGAATGGACTTCGGCGTCACTTCCACGAACTCATCGTCGCGAATGAACTCCAAAGCCTGTTCGAGATTCAGAAGCTTCGGCGGGATCAGGCGAATGGCTTCGTCCGAACTCGACGCGCGCATGTTGGTGAGCTTCTTTTCCTTCACCACATTCACGTTCAAGTCGGCATCGCGCGAATTCTCGCCGATGATCATGCCTTCGTACACTTCGGTCTGCGGCGTGACGAACATCTCGCCGCGGTCCTGCAGGTTCGATAGCGCGTAAGAGGTAACAACACCGGGACGATCGGACACCAGCGAACCGGTGGGGCGCGACACGATGTCGCCCTGCCATTCCATATAGCCATGGAACAGCGAGTTCATGATCGCCGTGCCCTTGGTGTCGGTCAGCATTTCGTTACGCAGACCGATCAAGCCACGGGACGGAATGATGAATTCCAGGCGGACGCGGCCGGAGCCGTTGTTCACCATCTTGTCCATGCGGCCCTTGCGGCTTCCGAGCTTTTCGATCACCACGCCGACAAACGGTTCCGGAATGTCGATCACCAAAAGTTCGACCGGTTCGTGCGTCTTGCCGTCCACCTGCTTGGTGATGATTTCGGGTTTGCCGACCATCAGTTCGAAGCCTTCGCGGCGCATCATTTCGATGATGATGGCAAGCTGCAGTTCGCCGCGGCCCATCACCTTGAACGCGTCGGGTCCGCCGGCTTCTTCCACCTTGATCGCGACGTTGGTAAGCAGTTCCTTATCGAGACGGTCGCGCAGGTTGCGCGAGGTGACGTACTGCCCTTCCTTGCCGGCAAACGGCGACGTATTGATCATGAACGTCATGGCAATCGTCGGTTCGTCGATCTGGATACGGGGCAGCGGAGACGGATTTTCGACAGACGTAACGGTGTCGCCGATAGTGATGCCTTCGACGCCCGCGATGGCCAGCATGTCGCCGGGACCGCCCACGGTTTCGTCCACGCGCTTCAGTCCTTCAAACGAGAAGAGCTTGGTGATCCTGGTTTTCTGCAGCGATCCGTCCAGCTTGGCGATCATCACTTCGTCGTTCAGACGCAGCGTGCCATTGAAGACGCGGCCAATGGCCAGGCGGCCAAGATAGTCGCTGTAGTCGAGGTTCGCCACCAGCAGTTGCAACGGCGCCTGGCGATCGCCCTTGGGCGGCGGAATCTTCTCGAGAATGGTTTCGAACAACGGACGAAGGTCGGTGGCTTCGTCTTCCATCTGCAACTTGGCAAGGCCCGCTTTGCCGTTCGCGTAAACAATGGGAAATTCCAGTTGTTCTTCGTTGGCGCCGAGGTCGATGAACAAGTCATAGACTTCGTTCAACACTTCCTGGGGACGGGCGTCGGCGCGGTCGATCTTGTTGATGACGACGATGGGCGAAAGGTTCGCCTCAAGGGCCTTCATCAGAACGTAGCGGGTTTGCGGGAGGGGGCCTTCGGAGGCGTCCACCAGCATGATGACGCCGTCGACGATCTTCAGCGCGCGTTCGACTTCGCCGCCAAAGTCGCTGTGGCCGGGCGTGTCGACGATGTTGATCTTGGAACCTTTGTAATGGATACCGGTGATCTTGGCGAGAATCGTAATACCGCGTTCGCGCTCAAGCTCATTGGAATCCATCATGCGGTCAGCCGTGGCTTCATTTTCACGGAAAAGGCCGCTTTGCTTGAGCATCGCGTCGACCAGCGTCGTCTTGCCATGGTCTACGTGCGCAATGATAGCGATGTTACGAGTGTGTGACTGCTCAGAATTCATGCTGTGGAGGGGGTAAACTCCATGGTCGCACGTTAGATGCCCTGTTTGCTTAGAAATTCTCGAATCCGGTCCCGGACGGCGGCGGCGCGACCAGGGTTTTGGCCGCCTGTGGACACCGCGATTTGCAGGTCGTCGTGGCGCAGGCGGGCCGGTACGATGAAGTCGCACAAGTCCGCATCGTCGGCGGAATTGCAAGGAATTCCAAGCGCCGCCGCTTCGTCGCGAACCTGATCGTTCACCGCTTTTTCATTGGCCGCTGTGAAGACCAGAAAGGCGCCCTTGAGATCGCCGGGCTGAAAGCCTCGCCGCAGCCAGCGAACGCCCTCGGGCATAGGTTCCGCGGCATCCGGCGAAACGACCGTAACGGAAGCGCCAGCCTCCGCCAAACCACGGCTCTTTCGCATCCCCACCTTGCCCGCGCCAACCACGATTACCGGTTTCGACGTCAAATCGACGAAAATCGGATAGTAGACCTTCACATGAATACTGTACCCACGGTTGTGATCGTAGGACGGCCGAACGTCGGCAAGTCCACCCTGTTCAATGCCATTCATGGCCAGCGCCGTTCGATCGTCGGCGACGAACCGGGCATCACGCGCGATCGCATCCGCGGTGAGTGCACCCACCGGCAGCGTCCGTTTGCCCTGATCGACACCGGCGGCATCATCCCCGACGACGCCGAATTGATTCCACGCGAAATTCTTCGCCAGGCCAAGACGGCGCTGGACGACGCGTCGCAGATCATCTTTCTGATCGACGGGCGCTCGGAGCTCACATCGGCCGATCTGGATCTGGCCAAAATGCTGCGGAAACTGGGCAAGCCCGTGACCCTTGCCGTGAACAAGATCGACGCCGAGGCCCGCATGGATCTCGTGTCGAACTTTCATTCGCTGGGATTCAAAGACGTGATTCCGGTGTCGGCCGAACATAAGCTTGGCGTCGACGACTTGCTGGATCATGTCACGCGAGACTTCCCGAAAGCCGAGGAACAAGACGAGAAGAAAGAGGACGGCGAGCAGCAGGAACCGGGCATTCGCATCGCCATCATCGGCCGCCCCAACGTAGGCAAATCAACGTTGCTGAACGCGCTCACCGGCACCGATCGCGCCATCGTTTCGCCCATCGCCGGCACGACTCGCGATGCCGTCGATGAAACGATCGACGTTCGCGGCGTGCCCTATACCTTTGTCGATACAGCGGGAATTCGGCGCAAAGGCAAGACGACGGAGATGGCCGAAAAGCTCAGCGTCGTGATGGCGCGACGGCACATCCGCATGTCCAACGTGTGCATCGTTGTGCTGGATGCGACCGAAGGCGTGCTGGGCGCCGACGCCACCATCGCTGGCTATGCGCATGAGGAAGGGCGCGCGGTTGTGCTGGTCGTCAACAAGTGGGACCTGGCGACAGAGAAGCAGAAGAAGGACTTTACGCAACAGGTCCGCGATGAATTGAAGTTTCTGGATTACGCGCCCATCGCGCACGTGTCCGCCAAGCACGCGACCGGTGTGAAGTCGATTCTGATGATGGTCCGAAAGGCCTATGAAAGCGCGTCGAAACGCGTCACCACAGGTCAATTGAACCGCTTCGTCGAAAAGATCAATTTCGACGAGAATCTCAAGATCTTTTACATCACGCAGGCCGGCGTGCGCCCACCCACGTTTACGATCTTCACCGATAAGGGTTCGAACCTGCACTTCTCCTATCAACGGTTTTTGATCAACCGTCTGCGCAAGGAATTTGGGTTCTACGGCACGCCGATCGTGATCAAAGCGAAGCGCCGATAAGGCTTACAAGAAATCTTGATTGGACGGGATTTCACATCCCGGCTATGCTGAAAATGTAGTCAGTTACCGGCGATGACAAACATGCCGCGACGGCAAACCAGTCATTCGCCGGGTCCTTGTCCGACCTCCTACATTTCATAATTCGACGACCTTGCTCAGGCGTGTATCCACACGCGTCTGCGCCCCGCTTATTCTCGACGAATTTCATACATTTCAAGGAGATTTCCATCATCATGATGAAGCGTTTTATCGTGTCCGCGATTCTCGCCGCGTGTTCTTCGGCCGTCTTTGCTTCCGAAACCCGCGTGGCGACCGTTCGAGTTCCGTTCGCATTCAAAGCCGGCGCCGAAGTGATGCCTGCCGGCGATTACGACATCACCAAGTCCGACCAGAGCGTGCTGTTCCTGCGTACCAAGGGCAAGTCGGTGGCCGTGCTGCCGATGGGCGCCGCCACCGCGGGCTACGGCATGTCGAACTCAGTGCGCTTCGAGCGCATCGATGGCCAGCCTGTGTTGACCGAGGTCTTCGTCTCCGGCGGCCAGGGCTTCATGCTGCACCACCAGTCAGAAGCTGTAGCGAAGGATCAACGCCGCGGATGAATTTCGGCGGTATTGGCCCAGAAAATCACTGGACGCGCCCCGGATCGCCGATAGCTGCGCCGTGGCGCGCCAGTGTTGACCGAATGTTTGCGAGTACTCGAGCCTGCCCAAAAATCCTTCGCCGTTTTGACGAACCGCGGTGTCGAACGCAACGCTGCGATTCGGGTCGATCGTGTACGCCGCGCGTCCCAGAAAGGCCTTTGCCATCCCGCGATCGGGAAAGAACGTCAGTTGATTGCCGGTGGCTTTGGTCACCACCTCGCCCGCGTATCCTCCAACGAAAGTCCATTCGCCAACGAGCCGTTCCAACTGCACGACGTAGAGCAGAAATTCGTCGGTGTCTCGCGTTTTGCTGGTGTAATAGGCCGATTCCGCCTTCACCGTGAACCACCGCAGTGGCGCCGCGAAGTCCGCGCCATACTGCCGCAGGTGCGGATAATAACGCTGCGCGGCCACGGTCACGGGCGCAAAACTAACCGGCTTGCCCTCGAACAATGGCAGATGGTTGTGGCCTTCGTAAAACATCAGCGAGTACTCGTAACCCCGCGCGATGTGGTTCCAGCGAATGCCCGCGGGCGTACCGCCGGGATAGCGCGCGCCCCGGTCCAGCAATCGCACGCCGTCCAGTTGCGCAGGCAGCGACACCCAGCGTTGATTCAACAGCGGACCTCGGCTAGGCGTGAAACGAGCCTGCACGACGACATCAATCGTGTCGCTGCCGCGCTCAAACGTGAGGCGAGCCGCGGGTACGGCCATAAAATCGCTGTAGGCGACGTTCAGAAAATCCTTGGGGGCGAAGCGATCCGTCGGGTTCAACAAATCCGTCTTGCCCCAGCGGATGAACTGGCGCCCGACTTCGAACGTCCAGTTGCCTTTGTGCATTTGCGCGCTGAAGCGGCGTAGCGACAGCGCGGGCCGTTGGATCCGGCGATCTTCAAAGTCCAGGCGAAGGTCGCGATCGAACTGGCGATGCGTATCGAAACGTCCGTCAAAGCCGGTCGTGAGCTTCAACCATGGCTTGGGTCGCCACGTCGCTTCATACCGCAGCAGACTCTCGCCGACGTACCTCGCGCTGTCATTCGGCGCCGTCTGAAAATAGCCGTTGTTGCGAAGTTCCAGGAACCCGCGCTGTTCGAAATTCTGCGCGTTATGCAGCAATGCCAACGCGGCCGCGGCGAGGATCATGACGCGCGGCGCAACGCCTGCAAGGTGAACGCCGATTCGTCCATCGGTACGTTGTAGCGCAGCTTTTCGAACTTCAACGTCGTGCGGCTTTTCTTCGCGGCGTCGAATACTTCGATGGTTCGCGCGGTCCAGATGTTTTGGACGTCCTGCACGTCGGAATATTTGATACGGCGCGCGAGCCCTGCCTTGTTGAATGCGTCAATCTGCGCGTAAATATAGTGGTCTTTGCGAATCCACAGATACGAATACGCATACTGCGAAACCTTCTTTTCGCGAGGCCGTGACTCCAGCTTCCAACACGGATGACCGTCGATCGTTTCTTCGCCAAGCAGCTTGAAGTCGAACTGGTTGACGTCGCGCTCTTCCAGGTCTTCGTAGCTGAAGTCGGTGCCGAAAAATCGCGTGGAACGATCCTGCAATGCGATGCGCTGATCGCGTTCGATGGCCGGGCGCCACATCCATTGATCCGACGAACGGTCCGGGTGGTTGTGAACCAAAAGCGCCACGCCTTTCACCTCCGCGGGCGCCGTGAACCGCAGCACCGATTTGCTGGAACCGAACGCGCCGAGACGCGAATATTCCCATCGCTTGGTGCTCACCTTGCTCTTTGCGTCCACCACTTCCAGCGTGCCTTCATACTGCTGGGACTTTGATTGCGCGCGCTTCTGCACCTCTTCGACAATCTGTCGCGGGTCCTGCGCGAACGCCGTGCAGGCCGCCAGCGCGACGAGCCATTTATTCATATTCCAAAGCCTCCACAAGCGAACCTCGCACGGCGCTTTCCGCGGGTCCGAGCGCCGATATCCAGGCGGCGCCAAGAATAACCGGCACCAGCACTAGCGCGATGTTCACCGGGTATTGATAGTCCAGGCGCAACCCCGCGACATCGGTTCGCGAAATCTCCAACGTGTAATAGAGCTGAATCGCGCCGACAACAAATCCCAGCACCAGCCCTGTAAATCCGATGGCCAGCGCTTCCATCCAGATGGTGCCGCGGATCTGGCTGCGCAAGCCGCCGACCGCCTGCAGGACGCCCAATTCGCGTTTGCGATCCGAAATCGAAACCGTCAACGTATTCACGATGCCGAGGATCGCCACCAGCACCGCCACCGCGATTTGCACGTACGTGAGACCAAACCACTGGTCGGTGAGTTTCAGGATGTAGGCTCTCAGATCCTGGTTGGTAAACACGAAAAGCCGCGTGCGGCCGCCGTACATTTCCTGAATCCGCGCGCGTACCGCGGGTTCGAACGATGGCTTGTCGAGGTACACGCGGAAGACGTTCACGGCCGTGTCTTTCCAATGTTCGATGTACACCTTGCGGTCCATCAGGATGCTGCCCTGCTGATCGGAATAGTCGGTAACGATGCCTAGAATCGGCATGCGTAGCGTCCCATCGGGCGCGGGAAGTTCGAGGACATCGCCCAGCTTGAACTTGCGCAGTAGCGCGAAGTTGTCGGACACGATGACGCCCTTGCCCTGCGCGACCTCGTTGTAGAGCGTGTCAGGATTCCCTTCCCGAGGCGGCAGATGGGCCTTTCGCGCCACCGATGCGATGTCGGTGCACACCAACATCACCGGCGTATTTCGAACGTTGATGCGAACCGTGCGCACCATCTGCACCAGGTCGACCCCCGCGATGGTGGCGATGCCTTCGCCGATTTCCGGCGGAAAAACGAAGGATCGCGAAGTCAGCGTTTCGTTGGTGGTGACGAACAAATCCGGGTTCAGCGCGATCACCAGCCAGTCCTGGATCGATTTGTAGCTCGACCGCGCGATGCCGCCCAGCGCGATCACCAGCGCGAGCGACAGCATCAACGCGGTAACGGTTCCGGACGTACGCCGCGGCGATTCGATGAGGCTGTCGGCGGCCAGCGCGCCCTCTACCGGGCGTAACCATTTCAGGAACGGACGCAGCGTTCGCGTCACCCAATTGCACGCCGTGGGCGCGAACAGCACCGCGGACATAACGGCCAACAGATAGCCGAGGTAGAACAGCGGGCGGATGTGCGACATCGACATGCAGCCCACAGCAAGCGCGAACAACGCGATCGCGCCGATGCGGCGGCGCATGTTTTCGCCTTGTCCGATTAGTTGCAGCTTGCCTTTTTGCAGGGCTTTTACGGGATCGACACGGGACGCATCGCGCGCCGGGATCAACGCCGCGAGGACGGATGTCAGAGTTCCAACGGTGATCGCCGCGGCAAGCAACCACGGTTCGGCGGCAACGTCTTCCACGTTCTGCGCGACGCCATAGACCTCGCTCAACATGGCGCCGACGTACGCGGCGATGCCTCTTGCCAGCAGCAGGCCGAAGCCGATGCCGAGCAGCGATCCAACCAGTCCCGCGACGACACTTTCACCCAGGAACAGCGTGCGAATCTGACGCCGCGTCGCGCCCAGCGCCCGCAGAATCCCGATCTCCGACCTCCGCTGGCTGACCGCGATTTCGAACGTGTTGTAGATCAGAAACATGCCCACAAACAGCGCGAACATACTGGTGATGCTCGACACAAGCGAATAGATTTGCGCCGTGGATTCGAACTGTTGCCCTCGCGCGCCGGGGCTTTCAACGAGGTAGCCGCCGCCGAGCAATTTGCGCAAACGCTCCTGTGCTTGCTCGACGCGAACGCCTTCGCGAACGGCAATGTCGATGCGGTCGAACCGGCGTCCGCGACCCAGCATCTTTTGCGCGGCATAGATATCCATCACCGCGAGGTTGCCGCCAAACGCGCTCGCCAGGCCACCCGACTGCATGATGCCGCGCACCACAAAATCGCGAGGTCCGGCCATAGTGGACATCGGAAGCTTGTCGCCAATCTTGAGGCCGTAGGCATTGGCAAAGATGCGCGTCACCAGCAAGGAATCGGGCTGCGCGAGAAACACCAGCGGATCGTCGATCGCGTCGTCGTTGTTGTTTTCGAGGTCGTAGTCGCGCAACGAACGGTCGCCGGTCATGTCGACTCCAAGCAGCAGCAGGTTGCCGCGCCCCGGATTCACGGATGCTTCGATCACCGGCACGGCGATGCGAACATCGGGCGAATTCTGCACGATTTCCAGCGCTTCTTCCGGAAAACCCGCCTCGCCGGCCGAAACCTGCAACTGTGTGGCGCCGGCGATCCGATCGATCGTTTGATGGAACGCTCGCAGCACGGATTGATTCGCCGTATGCATCCCGACAAACACGGCAACGCCCAGCACGATGCCAGCAAGCGTCAGCAGCCACCGCAGTTTGTGCTTGCGGACGTATTGAAAACTGATGAGGCGCAGCAAGGTCACGCGGCGGAACTCCGGCGTTCGTCCCCAATGATCCTGCCGTCCTTGAGGCGAACCGTTCGCTGGCAGCTTTCGGCTACACCGCGATCGTGCGTGACGATCAGAATCGTCGAACCCATCGTGCGGTGCACATCGTGAATCAGGTTGAGGATTTCGGCGCCGGTGCCGGAATCCAGGTTGCCCGTCGGTTCGTCGCCGAGCAGGATCGGCGGATTGATGGACAACGCGCGAGCGATAGCGACGCGTTGGCGTTCGCCGCCCGAAAGCTCATCGGGCTGATGGTCCATGCGATGGCCGAGCTTGACAAGATCCAGCAGTTCGCGCGATCGAGCCTCGGCCTTCTTGCGGGTCCAGCCGCGCAGGTGCAGCGGCAGCGCGACGTTTTCGATGCAGGTCAACGTCGGCAGCAGGTTGAAGAACTGAAAGATGAACCCGATTTTGTCGCGGCGTACGCGCGTCAGGTCGTCGTCGGCGAGGCCGCTCAAGCGTTCGCCGTCGATGGTGATCTGGCCGCTCGATGGCGTGTCGAGTCCGCCGATCAGGTTCAGCATGGTGGATTTTCCGGAACCTGAGGCTCCGACGAGCGACACCATCTCGCCTTTGGCAATGCTGAGGTCCACGGCGTCAAGCGCGGTTACCACCCGCTTGCCATCGAACCGTTTGGACACTTGCTGTAGTTGAATCACCCTTACCTCTTATGATGCCGGATCGTGTATCGTGACAAGGATGACTCGGCGACATCTCATCTCCACGGCAACGACGGCTGTCGCTGCTGCCTCGCTGCAGGCGCAAGCACCCAACTCCGCGGCCGCCCGCTATGTCCGCTTTCAGGCCGGCTCCAAAACAGCCTACGGCGTTCTGGAAGGCGACGCGGTCCACGAGTTAACCGGCAGCTACCTGCACGGCGCGAAAAAGAAGGGCGCGAAACACCCGCTCTCTTCCGTGATGCTGCTGGCGCCCGTGGAGCCTCCAAAAATTCTCGCCGTCGGGTTGAACTACAAAAGCCATCTCGGTTCGCGGACGCCGCCCACCAAACCCGAACTATTCTTCAAGCCCAACACCTGTCTGCAAAAACCAGGCGGCGACATCGTGATCCCGGCCGCGTCCAAGAACACGCATTATGAGGGCGAACTGGTGCTGGTGATTTCAAAACGCCTGCGCAATGCCAGCCGGGAAGAGGCGCAAGCGGCGATTTTCGGCGTCACCTGCGGCAACGACGTCAGCGAGCGGGACTGGCAGAAGGACGACCTCCAATGGTGGCGCGCCAAAGGTTGCGACACGTTCGGTCCCGTGGGACCCTGGGTGGCCACCGGGCTGAATTACGGCAATCTGCTGTTACAGACGCGGCTGAACGGCGAGGTGGTACAGAAGCAATCGACGTCGGACCTCCTGTTTGATTGTCCGGCGATGGTGCAGTTCGCCAGCCAGTACGTGACGCTCGAACCCGGCGACATCATCTTTACCGGCACGCCACAGACCACCAAGAAGATGGGGCGCGGCGATACGGTGGAAGTCGACATCGAAGGGGTTGGCGTACTGCGGAACAAAGTTGCCTAAATCGTTCTGGCTCGCGTTTCCGGCGTTGACGATGTCCCTCGGCTGGGGTTTGCGAGGCTACATCGGCGGCGGTCCGCTGGGCGCCATGATTCCGGGAGCGATGCTCGCGTTGGCCCTGTGCCTGTTGCTGGGGCGAGGCGGCAAACCGTGGTCCTGCGCGGTGGCGGCGGCGTTCGGCGCGGTCGGCATCGGCTTCGGCGGCCAGATGACCTACGGGCAAACAATCGGTCTCACCCTGGTTCCCGAAACGGCCGCCTGGGGATTGCTGGGGCTAACTCTGAAAGGCGCCGTCTGGGGACTGCTGGGCGGAGCGGTGATCGCCATCGGCTTGCAAGGTCCGCAGACACTGGCGCGCGCGAACCGCGTCGCGTCGCTGGCGTTGATCCTGGGATGCGCGCTGGGCTGGCGGCTGATCAACGAACCCCGGCTGGGGTATTTTTCGGACCCGGTCAACAAACCGCGGGCCGAAATCTGGGCGGGACTGATCCTCGCAGCGGCCGCGTACCTGGCCGTCCATCGCAACCGCGTGGCAAGCTATTTCGCCTGGACGAGCGCCATCGGCGGTGGCCTGGGCTTCGGCATCGGCGGCGCGATCCATGCCTGGGGACGGACCTCCGGCCTCCCGGCTCCCATCGACTGGTGGAAGATCATGGAATTCGTCTTCGGGGCGATGTTCGGCGCGGCCCTTGGCTACGCCGCGTGGAAACATCGCGAACGGATCGCCACCGTCGACGAAGATCCCGCGAGGCTCCATTGGTTCGCCTTATGCGCGTTGGCGCCGCTGGGCATCGCGGCGGAAGAAAAGCTACCGTTCCGGTTCAGTTATACGGTTGTCGGCGCGATGCTGCTGCCGTTTGCCGCATTGAACGCCCGGTTCGCCTGGCAGTGCGCGATCACGATGACATACGCCGCGTTCGCCTTCGACTTCCTCGAGAGCCGCAAGGATTGGGACCAAACGTTGTTATGGCTCGCGGTTTGTTGGACTTCCGCCGGTGTCCTGTACCTGGTGGACCGCAAGCGAACGCAGCCGTATTTCCTGTTCCTGTTTCTCACCTGGGCCGCCGTGGCGGATTCCCATTTGAAGTCCTGGCTGCCGCCGTTTGCCTGGCAAAGTCCGGCGTCGTGGGCGCACGCTACCGTAGAGGTGGTGTTCACCCTGTTCGCGATCGGCGTCACCTTTATGGCGTCGCGAATTCCTGGGGCTAAACTAGTAGCAGACTCCAAGTGAAGATTTTTCTGCCTGTTGTACTAAGCCTTGCCGTTCTCGGCGTTCCCACTGCCACCGCGCAGGAGCAGCAACAGCAGCAGTTGGACGCCAACCAGTCGCTGTTTGCGGTAATGGCGGCCTATCACGCGGCCGGATTCGACGGCGACATGGGGTCGGCGGCGAACAGTCCGGTTCGCGCGGAAGTCCTCAAATACATCCAGCAGAAGAATCCCCCGGTGCTCGCCGAATTGCGCCAGTACCTGAAGGATCACCCCAACGCGACGATCAGCAACTACATTTCGCTCGGGTTGACGCTCGAGGGGCCGCCGCTGTTCCGCATCGCCAAGGGCCTCAAGGAACCGCCTCCGGATTCCGTGCTGCTGCAGTCGTTCCTGCCGTTGGTGGCAAAGCTTTGGGCCGAAGCGGACCTCGACACCGTGTGGCGCCGCATCGAACCGGAATACAGCAAGCTGATCGCGGAAAAATATCACGAACCGGTGACCCAGGAAGTCTACCGGGCCAATGCCTTCCTGCGGAACCCGACGAGCGGGGCCCGGGGACGCCGTTTTCAGATCTATGTGGAACTGATGGCGCCGCCGAATCAGGTGCACACCCGCAGCTTTGGCGACGATTTCTACGTCGTTGTGACGCCGTCGCCGGAACCGCAGATCGCCGATTTGCGCCGCGCCTACCTGTTTTACCTCCTGGACCCGCTGTCCATCCGGTTCTCGAAGTTGATCGGCGCCAAGGACGGATTATTGCAATTTGCAAAATTGGCGCCCGCGCTCGATCCCCACTTTAAGGAAGACTTCGCGCTGCTGACTACCGCATCGCTGGTTCGCGCGGTGGACGCCAAGCTAACCCCCGTGTCCGGCAACGCCAAGTTGCAGATTGTCGACCAGTTCTTTCGCGAAGGGTTTATCCTTACGCCATTCTTTTATGAACAGCTACCCCTGTATGAGAAGCAGGAGCTAGCCATGCGGTTGTATTACCCCGAAATGATCAACGCGATCGATCTGGGGCGTGAAGACAAGCGGCTGTCGAACGTCGAATGGGCGAAGCAAAAGGAATCCAAAGTGATCCATGTTACGTCCGAAGCCAAGAGGCCCGTGTTGACCGGCGCGCTGAAGACGCTCGAGGAGGCCGAGGACCTGTACAATCAGAAGCAGTACCCTCGGGCCAAAGAGAAGTTCGAACAGGCATTGCGGGAAACCGACGCCGTGGCGCTTCATGCGAAGGCGTACTTTGGGTTGGCTCGGGTGGCGGCGTTGAACCGGGATTTCGAGCAGGCAGTGAAATTATTTGAACGAACGCTCGAATTGCAGCCGGAGGACGATATCAAGGCCTGGACTTTGGTTTATCTGGGCAGGCTGTTGTACTCCGTGAATGAGTTGGAGCCGTCCGTTGAGAAGTACAAGGCTGCGTTGGCGGTCAAAGGCGCTCCGGAACGGGCGCGGCAGGCTGCGGAAAAAGGTCTGCAGGAAGCCACCGGCCGGAAGAAGTAAAGGCAGCAGCAGAGCAGCGACCGACGTAGAGGAAATAGGAGAAGACAATATCGTGACGTTCCAGAGAATCACAGCCGCAATCACTACCGCGGTGGCCTTCGCCGGGCTGTGCCTGGCGCAAAAGCCGAAGTCCCAGAAGGAAGTGGATGCGCTGATGGCCATCCAGAACGCGGCCGACGCGGAAAGCCGCCTGGCGGCGATCGAATCGCTGTTGACCAAATTCGCCGACACGGAATTTAAGGTTGTCGTGCTCGAGATGGCTACCGAGACCGCGCGGATGAAGGGCGACGCCGAAAAGACGATCATCTACGGGGAACGCGTGCTGGCCGCCGACGCGAACAACATCGCCACCATGGCCGTCCTAGCCAAGCTGATCGCGGAAAGGACGCGCGAGTTCGACCTCGATAAGGAAGACAAGCTCAAACAGGCGGAAGCCTACGCGAAGAAGGTGTTGGAACTGGCGCCCACGGCGAAGAAGAACAACACGATGATGAGCGACGAGCAGTGGGCGGAGCGCGTGAAGGACGCCTCCAGCCAGGCGCATGAAGCGCTTGCCGCCGCCGCGTTTGTCCGGAAGAAGAACGATGTGGCGATCGAGGAATACAAGAAGGCGCTGGAAGTGGCGCCCCAACCGGATCCCACGACGATGATTCGCTTGGCAATCGTTTACAACGCCGATAAGAAGTACGATGACGCGATCGCGGTTTTGGACAAAGTGATCGCTTCGTCCGACAACGCGCAGATCAAGCAGGTTGCGGCGCAGGAGAAGGTCAAGGCCGCCACCGCGAAGGCCCAGCAGAAGAAGTAGCGGTCTTTGTAGCAACAGAATAAACGGGTCGGGCGGCTCTATTTGGCCGCCCGGCGCTCCTTTTGAGGCGGGAAAGAACAAATTCGCAGCATGTTACCGACGGGATCCTCGCCAACAGGCTCCGCCGTCTCGGTTGATGAACTCGAGTCGGATATCGGTTACCGGTTCCGGAACCGCGAACTGTTACTGCGCGCGCTCACACACCGCAGCAGAATCTACGAAAAGAATCCCCCCGGCACCGGCCAGAACGATAACGAACAGTTGGAGTTCCTGGGCGATTCGATCCTTGGATTCGTCATTAGTGAATACCTCATCCGGCGCTTTCCGGGCCATCCGGAAGGCCGCCTTTCAAAGCTCAAAGCCCATCTGGTCAGCGCGACGCGGCTATACGAAGTCGCGCAGGGGCTGGATCTGGGCGACTACCTGATTCTCGGCCGCGGCGAAGAGATGAGTGGCGGCCGTGAAAAGCGGGCACTGCTCGCCGACGCCATCGAAGCGATCATCGCCGCGATTTATCTGGACAGCGGCATCGACGAGGCTCGCCGCTTCATCGAGGATCACGTGCCGGGCCCCGAGCTCTTCGAAGACGGCGAAATCACCACGTCCGACCACAAAAGCGCGCTGCAGGAGTTGGCGCAAGCGCTGAAACTGCCGCAGCCGAAGTACACCATCCTGAGCGAGGAAGGTCCGGAACACGCAAAAGTGTTCACGGTGGAAGTACGCGTCGGCAAGGACTGGGTGAGCAAGGCCCAAGGCAATTCGAAAAAAAGCGCCGGTCAGAAGGCCGCGCAACTGGTGTTGACGCAGCTTTCCGACTGGGGACGCTAACCTTCACTTGACGGGCGAGGGAGCGGGCAGTTGCTGGGGCGCCGGCGGTGCCGTGCGGCGGCCGGGTACGCGAGCCAGGTTCTGCGCCGCTAACACATGGCCTTGGTCGGCGGCTTTCTGCCACCAGACCGCCGCTTCCTTGTAATCCTGCGTGACGCCGATGCCGTTGGCGTACATCATGCCGAGCATCGCCTGAGCGGACGCGTAACCCATTTCCGCCGCTTGCTTGGTCTTCTGAAAGTCGTTCGGCTTGCCCTGCCCTTCGCAGAAAATCTTCTGCGCGCCTGTGACCGCGCTGCTGCACGACGCGTAGTCCTGGTTGTAGCCGGCTTGCTTCGCCGTGATTTCGGCGAGCCACTTGGCCCAGCCGCCTTCGGGTTCCTTGTTTTCCTTACGGCCGAGGTCACCGCGGAATTCCCTGTCGCGGATCGGCGCCAAGACGTTCGCCGCCATGGTGCGGGCTTCTTCATCCGGATCCTGCAGGAGAGCGATGAAGGTCGCAAAGATCGGCGGATCCTGGCGGACCCCGTTCACCTGATGGCGAATGGCATAGGCGAGAGCGTCAATCGCGCCTTTGCGCATAAGCGGGTCCTTGGGGGCTTTGACGTAGTCGATCAGGATCTTCTGCGCATTGGGCGAACGCCAGTTGGCGTTGACGGCCAGCGTATGCAGGGCGTTGGCGCGAACGTGCTCATCGTCGTCGACCAGCGTGGCGGCAAGCGCGGCGATGGTGCTCTCCTCGCAAATCATTTCGGAACAGGCGTTGGCCGCAGCGGCACGCACTTTGGCATCATGAGGATTCCGTGTAAGGCCGTTCAGCACATGCTTGCTCGCCTCGGGTCCACCGACCAGGGCAACGTTCTTGAAGTTCGCCCCCTTGAGCAGCGCCTGTTCTTCGGGACTGGGACTGATGT
>JAFDVT010000489.1 GCA_018268875.1 Acidobacteriota bacterium | reverse complement strand
TCCAGCCTCACCGAACCGATTGTGCCCCACTCAATCGAGGGACGCAAGCCCCGTCCGTCACGTTTACCGCTTGCGTTTCTTTGTTTTTTGATTGTTCTGGATACGCAGGGACCAGGCGGCGCGTAGCGCGCCTTCCATGCTTTCGGGCGAGGCTTTGGCGAGGACGATATGCGTCATGCCCATTCGTCCCCATCCGCCTTTGATTGGAAGGAAGAGATCCGGCGCATCTTCGAGGAATCCGGCCTGGATTTCGGGGTTGAGCATCAGGTTGCCGTAGCCTTCCGATTGGGAGGCGAGAGTGGCAAAAATGCGGCCGCCGACGCGAAAGTCCGCGGCTCCCATGTGGGAACCTTCTTCCGCGCCGGCGAGGCTCAATGCAATGCGGCGAAAGTCGTTCGGCGTCATGTCGACGCCAGAATCATATCCTACTTACGCCAGGCCCACGGGGTGAGAATGCGCTTCTTTTTCGAGGTCGGCGGCGACAGCTTTTCCGCCTGTTGCGCCTTTTCCTTTTTCACTTGCGTCGCGGGCGGAGTGTAGGCCGCCACCGGGCGAGGCTCACAGCTTCCGGTGTTTTGACGCAGTTCCATGGTGGCGAACACGGCATCTGAAACGCCCATGGTGTACAGCAGGTTCTGGTTCTGCAACACGAACGCAGGATTGGACTTGCAGATCTGCGACTGGATTTCGGAGGCCGGAACTCCACTGCGGACCATCTGAATGATGTCGGTGTTGGTAAGCGTGGCGGGTCCGGCGGCCGCCCAAACGGCGGGAAGTGCCATCAGGCTAAGACCGGCAGCCAGAAGAGAGTGCTTCATACCTTCTCTTTCGGCAGTCGCCGCCACTTTCAGCAGGGCAATTAATGCTTATGCCGCGTCAGTTCCAGCAAATATTCGCCGTACCCTGAATTCCTGTACCGTGCGGCCAGGCGCGCCAGATCGTCGGCGGTCAGCCAACCCATGTTGAACGCCACCTCTTCGGGACATCCGATTTTAAGGCCCTGGCGCTGCTCGATGGTCTGGACAAAGTTACCCGCCTGCAAGAGCGATTCGTGCGTACCCGTGTCGAGCCAGGCCATCCCACGCCCCAACAGTTCGACGCTCAGCTTGCCCTGGGCGAGATACGCGTTGTTGACGTCGGTGATTTCCAACTCGCCGCGTGGCGACGGCTTTACCGCCTCCGCAACGTCCGTGATCGTACTGTCATAGAAATACAAACCGACCACCGCGTAGTTGGACTTCGGCTCCTTCGGCTTCTCGACGATCGAAAGCGCGCGTTTCTGGGCATCCAATTCAACGACGCCGTAGCGTTCCGGATCGCGAACCCAATAGCCGAAAATGGTGGCGCCGTCACGCTGTTTGGCCACTCGTTGCAATTGCGCCGACATGCCGTGGCCGTAGAACAGGTTGTCGCCCAGCACCAGCGCCGCGGGACCACCGTTCACGAATTCCTTGCCGATCAGAAACGCCTGTGCGAGGCCTTCCGGCTTGGGCTGTTCCGCGTACTGTAGGCTGATTCCGAACCGGCTTCCATCTCCCAACAAACGCTGGTAGGCCGGCAGATCCACCGGCGTGGAAATAATCAACACCTCGCGGATACCGGCCAGCATCAGGGTCGACAGCGGATAATAAATCATCGGCTTGTCGTACACAGGCAGAAGTTGCTTGCTCACGGCCTCTGTAATCGGGTGCAGCCTGGTGCCGCTACCTCCGGCCAAAATAATTCCCTTCACAATTTCTCCTCGTCCGTAATCGCCTCAAAAAAAGGGCGCAAATCGTTATGGTAACCATCGGCCCTTCGGTCCTCCAACTGCAATGACATCTAGATAGCGCCGGGTCGCCGTTGTTTCGGTCCTTCGCTACGATGGAAACGGAATACGCCACATCGGGATCTTTTCAGCAAGGAAGAACAAGTTCTTATGCCCAAACGTACAAAAGAAGTCGCTGTCGGGACTGACGAAGAACTCGATCGAGTTTCGACCAAACGAGTAGCCGGTAGCGCCGGGGTGGGAAATCTGGACGCCGAACGGCGCGAAGACCAGGGACTTCGCAACGACCCCGACACCGGTCTCGAAACATTCGATTACTCGGGCCGGAATCTGGAAACCGAGCCCCGTAACAGCATGGATCCGTGGTACGGCGCGCTGCACGGCGGTCGGACGGGCCAGTCGGCGCAAGGCGATGCGGAGTTGCATTCGCCCGATACGACCGATGGAAACGCCCCCGATAACATGGGCGAGGCAACCGAAGGCGAGGGCGACACGTTCGAGCCGCATTCGTGGTCCGGCGACGCCAATACCGATACGATTCCCGACTTCGTTCCAAGGCAACCGAAAAAGAAAACAAAATAGAAGAATGTTCGACTTTCAGGTGTCGCCGTGGGAACTCATCATCCGCGGAACGTTGATGTATTGGTTTCTGTTCCTGCTGTTCCGCTTCGGCTTGCGACGCGATGCCGGGTCGGTGGGGCTGGCCGACGTGTTGTTGGTGGTAATCATCGCGGATGCCGCGCAAAACGGACTGGCCGGCGACTACAAGTCGATTCCCGAGGGGATGCTGGTCGTGGGAACGATCGCCTTCTGGAACGTTGCCATCGACTGGGCGAGTTTCCGGTCGTCGGCATTTCGCCGATTCGCCCAAGGTAGTCCGCGTCCCCTGATCCACGCTGGCAAGTTGCAACGGGCCAATCTGCGTCGCGAACTCATATCCACGGAAGAACTGATGAGCAAGCTGCGCGAGGAAGGCTGTGACGACGTCCGCCAGATCAAGGTCGCTTTTCTGGAACCGGATGGACAGATCAGCATCGTGCCGTATCCGGGAAAAACCAACAAATAGCTCGTTGCGCTGTATCCTAGCCGACTGTCGCCGAGAAAGCCTGTTATGGTGAGAGCTGCCAACGGGTTTCTCGCCCGGATCAAATGTTTCATTTGTGGGCTCGTGGCAAAGGAGAATCCTCATGTCTTCGACAAAGCGGGTACAGCCGATCGTCCGAACCGCTGGATTTCTTGCCGTCGCATCGACGGCCGTCCTCTTCACTTCCAGTGTTGCGTCGGCGCAGCAAGCATCCTTGCAGGACATTGCGAATTTGATCAATGAGCCGGCGCGCATGGTCATTTACCCGGCCAAGGAAATCATCACGCTGGATCCGGCCCGGCCATCCGCACAGGCCGTTGCGGTGCTGGGCGATCGAATCGTAGCCGTAGGCAGTCTGGCCGAACTCAAGGCGGCGGCGGGCACCAAACCATATTCCGTCGACACGACCTTTGCGGATCAGGTGATCGTGCCTGGCTTTATTGCCCAACACGACCACCCGCTTCTTGCCGCTCTCACGATGACGGCGAGTATTATCGCGATTGAAGATTGGGTTCTGCCACAGGGAACCGTAAAGGCCGCGAAGAACCGCGAAGAGTATTTGTCGCGGCTGAGTGCGGCCAATGCGGCTGTCGCGAATCCGGCCGAGCCTCTTTTAACCTGGGGCTATCACCAATACTTCCATGGCGAGCTCAAGAAGGCCGATCTGGACAAAATCAGCGCCACCAGACCGATCATCGTCTGGCATCGTTCCGCGCACGAGTTCTACATCAACAGTGCCGCTGAGAAGAGATTCGGCGTTACCAAGGAATGGCACGACAAACAGAGCGAGAGCATCAAGAAACAATCCGATTTCGCGAACGGCCATTACTGGGAACAGGGCGCGTTCGGCGTGTTGCCGCTCATCTCATCGGCGGTCGCGACGCCGGAGCGCCTCCGGGCCGGACTTGAATTCGTCAAGACTTATTACCATTCCAACGGTGTGACGCTCGGAGCGGAGCCCGGTGGACTTGCCTCCAAAAAACTGCAGGACTCGCAGAATGCCGTTCTGAGCGATGCGTCTTCGCCATTCCGCTTTTACTTCATCGTGGATGGAAAGTCGATAACCGCCGCGCTCCCGGATAGCCAGGTGATTCCGGCCAGCGAAAAGCTTCTGAGCTGGGGACGGGGAATGACGGCGTATCTACCCAAGCAGGTAAAGCTATTCGCCGACGGCGCGATTTTCTCCCAAGCGATGCAGGTGCGTACGCCCTATACGGACGGCCACAAGGGCGCGTGGATGATGGATCCTGACTTCTTTGCGCGCACGTTCAAAGTCTATTGGGAGGCGGACTATCAGGTGCATGTCCATGTCAACGGCGATGCTGGGCTGGATATGGTGCTGGACCAGTTGGAGCTAAACTTGCGCCGGCATCCGCGCACCGACCATCGCACGGTGATCGTCCATTTCGCCGTCTCCAGTCCGGACCAAGTGGCGCGCATCAAGAGCCTTGGCGCCATTGTGAGCGGGAATCCCTATTATCCGGTTGCGCTGTCCGACAACTACCGCACCAACGGTCTTGGGCCGGCGCGCGCCGACAATCTCGTTCGCATGGGAGACGTCGAGCGGGCTGGAATCTCCTATTCTTTCCATTCGGACATGCCCATGGCACCGGGACAACCGCTGTTCCTGATGTGGTCAGGCGTGAACCGCCTCACCAATGAGGGACATGTGCGTGGCCCAGATCAGCGGGTTAGCAGGCTCGGGGCGCTGAAGGCGGTGACATCGGACGCAGCCTATTCACTACGTCTCGAAAAGGAAGTGGGAAGCATTGTTCCGGGCAAGCTGGCTAATTTTACGATTCTTGCGGAAAATCCGGTCACCTGCGACCCGGCCAAAATCAAGGACATCAAGATCTGGGGCACCATCGACGAAGGCAGAGTACTGCCAGTCGGCGCTGCGCCTCGGGTAGCCGCCATAGCGCCGCGAGCCACGAAAGATCGCCAGGAGGACGCAGAGTTAACGCAACTCGCGGTCGATCGCCTGCTGGTGCTGCTGAACCATTCCGAACATGAAGTGGCAGGCCCCCCAAGGAAAGTCACCGTGCCTTGATGCTGGCCGCGCAAAGAAAAAAGGGACCTCTATCTGAGGTCCCTCTTTTGATTTTGGTGCCCGGAGCCGGAATCGAACCGGCACTCGCCTTGCGGCAAAGCGGATTTTAAGTCCGCTGCGTCTACCAATTTCGCCATCCGGGCGGAAAGGCCAAGCTAGTCTTCTTCGGAAGCCG
>JAFDVT010000488.1 GCA_018268875.1 Acidobacteriota bacterium | reverse complement strand
GCGGCGAGCACGTGCTTGATGGAATGCCCCGAAATCAGGTAGCCGGTGGCCGCGAAGATCTGCCGGTCGAACCCTTCGGCGATCTTGGCCAGGCCGTACAGCAGCGCGAGCCACCACAGCATCCGCCCGTGCGTGTAGCGCGACGGGAACAGCAACAGCACCAGCGGTAGCGCGATCATCGGATAGAACTGCACGAGGATGTAGAACCGCAGATCGTCCAGTTCGCGCCAGTATTCAACGCTGAAGATGCCCAGCAGCACGAAGGGTCCGAAGAGGAAGAATCCCCAGGCCGTGTGTACGCGCTCCGCGATGGCCGCCGCGAACAGCCCCATAAAGGCCAAGGTCATCGGCAGGCGATCCCAGAACAGCGTGTGATTGTCGGGATGCCAGTGGTAGTAACCGCTGCCGAACCCGATGAGGATCGCGGCGATGGCGATCAACAGCCAGGGCCAGCGGTCGCGATTGTCGGCCCACACCGCGTTGGGCCAGATCCACAAGCCGTACAGGCCCGCCAGCACAAAGGGACCGTTGGTGACGACGTTCCAGAAGTTGGGAACGCGCCAGAACTCGCGCTGGTCGGCGAAGTTGTGATAGCCGACATCCTGCGGCCAGGCGTCGTGCAGCAGGGCGGCCACAACGGCCACCGCGGCAAGGCCCAGCAGGAGGCCGACGCGCCAGTTCAGCCTTCGTTCGACGTCTTCTGTTCTTCCCGCCATTTGCGAATTTCCTCCAGGCGTTCGGATATGCGCTTCTCCGCGCCCGCGTCTTTCGGTTCGTAAAAACGCGTACCCAGCAAGGCTTCGGGCAGGCAGTCCATCAGGTTCAGCGCCCCCGCAAACTGGTGCGCATGCTGGTAACCTTTGCCGTATCCCCAGGCCTTCATGGACTTGGTCGCCGCGTTGCGCAACTGCATGGGAACGGGGTCCGAGGGCCGCTTCTGAATGGTCTGCTGCGCGAGGCCCAACGCTTTATAACCGGCATCGGACTTGGGCGCGAGCGACAGGTAAATGGTGATTTGCGCGAGTGCCTGGTCGCCTTCCGGGATACCCAGAAAATGCGCGGCCTGTTGCGCGGCCATGGCCTGTTCGAGAGCCCGTGGGTCCGCCATGCCGATGTCTTCCACGGCCATGCGAACCAGGCGACGCGCGAGATACATGCGATCCTCGCCGGCCTCCATCATGCGGGCCAGCCAATACAGCGCGGCGTCGACATCGCTCGAACGAACCGACTTGTGCAGTGCGGAAATGAGGTTGAAATGCTCCTCGCCGCCCTTGTCGTAGAGCAGCATCTTGCGCTGCGTGGAATCTTCCAGCGTCTCGCGAGTGATGACGCCGTCCACCGCGCCCGCCGCGACGAGTTCCAACAGGTTGTAGGCCGAGCGCGCGTCGCCGTTGGCGAGCAGCGCCATCTGTTCCAGGATCTCCGGGTCGTCGATCTTCAGCTTCAGAACCTCGGCGCCGCGTTCGAGCAGGCGTACGAGTTCCGGCACGGTCAACGCGCGCAGGATGTAGGTTCGCGAACGGCTCAGCAGCGCTCCCACGACCTCGAACGACGGGTTCTCCGTCGTAGCGCCAATCAGGATGACATCGCCGCGTTCGACATACGGTAGAAAGGCGTCCTGCTGGGCTTTGTTGAAGCGATGGATTTCGTCGACAAAGATCACCGTGCGGCGGCCCAGCGCGCGATTGCGTTCGGCATCCGCCATCACGGCTTTGATTTCCTTGATGCCGGACATCACGGCGCTGAACGGCACGAACTCCGCTTTGGTGGCCTTGGCGATCAGGCCGGCAAGCGTGGTCTTGCCCACTCCGGGCGGCCCCCACAGGATCATGGAACCGAGTTGGTCCCGCTCAATCTGCATGCGGAGCGGTTTGCCGGGACCCAGGATGTGTTCCTGGCCGACGTATTCGTCGATGGTTTGCGGGCGCAGGCGTTCGGCTAAAGGGCGGCCCGCCAGCGGTTCGGCGTCGAAAAGAGAAGCGTTCACAAGCCCGTTTTCATTATCTCCCGCGGCTGCTACTGATACAGTACGGGAAGCTTGAAAATCCTGCTCTTTTCCGATATCCACGGCGACTTAAAATCGCTGGACCGCCTGATGGCCATCGACGCCGATTTGTACATCGCGGCAGGCGACCTGTCGAACTTCGCCCGCGGCCTCGAAAACATCGGCCCGAAGCTGGCCGCAAAAGGTCAGGCCATGCTGGTGATGCCCGGCAATCATGAATCCGATCGCGACATCGAACGGTTCTGCGAACGCTACGGGGTGCGCAACTTTCACAACACGATGATCGAGGTTCCCGGCGGGTATCGCCTTGCGGGACTCGGCTATTCGAACATCACGCCGTTTCAGACGCCCGGTGAATACACCGAAGAACAGATCGCCGAAAGGCTCGCCGCGTGGAACGATGTCAAGCCACTGATCCTGGTGTGCCACTGCCCGCCGAAGGATACGCCTTTGGATGAGTCTGGCCCCGGCAAACACTTTGGCAGCGCGGCGATCCGAGCCTTTATCGAGCAACAACAGCCGGATTTCTTCTTCTGCGGCCACATCCATGAGGCGGCGGGCGTCGAAACACACATAGGGAAAACCTATGCTCGAAATCTGGGTAAGCAAGGCTACATGCTCGAAATCGGCTAACGTAGTAACACATGCAAGCCAGGCGTACGGTTGCCGTTTTCGCGGCGGCCTTTTCGACATTCGCGTTCGCGCAGAACCTTTCCGTAAAAGACGCTACCGCATCCCAAGTGGATCTGGTGTGGACGGGAGGCGCCGCCGCGGCGTCCCCGGTGATAGAACGCAGGATAGCCGGCACGGAAACGTTCGCCGCGCTCACTCCCGCGCTCACGGGCCCGGCGTTCACCGACAAGTCGATTCAGGGCATGACGACGTATCAGTACCGGGTAAAGTCCGGAACTGCTGTGTCGAACATCGTGACGGTTGGTCCGCCGCCGTTCGGCTATTCACGAGTGGTGGCGCCATCGAAGCCGTTTGCCGACAACCAGCAGTACGCGGGGTTCGGAAACACGCTCGAAATGGTGATCGATGAAAATGGCGACCCGGCGCTGATCTACCACGCCCGCTTCACGTGGCGGGAAGCAAGCGAAAAAATCCACGAGGCCTGGTTCACCCGCTGGGACCGTCCTCGCTACCGTTGGACGGAGCCTGTCCGGGTCGCGAACACGTCCGTTCTGCCTGTGTACGCGCGCGGCCTGGCGCTGAGTTACGACCCCGCCTCGCGCAGCTTTGCGCTCGCCATCGACGACGAGGTGGACGAAAAGCTGCACATCTTCGCGTCGAGCGACAAGGGCGCAAGCTGGTCGCTCAAACACAGCCTCAGCAAGGAAGACGACAAGCGCGCCATTGCGCCGTCGCTCGCGCTGCGCGATGGCGTTCTGCACTTGAGCTACGTTCGCCCGTCGAAAAGTTGCTTCTACCTCGCGGGGAAGATTTCGGACGATCCGTCGCAATGGAAGACCACCGCGTTGCCGATGCTCGCCACCTCCGTGGATGGCATTTCGGGCTCCGCGTCCACCGCGCTGGCACTCGACCCCAGCGGCGTGCCCGGCATCGCCTATTGGACCGAAGGACCGGACTACAATCGCGCCCTGGCGTTTTGGCGCCCGGGTTGGAAGGCGCCCGTCGACGCGATGAACACCGCCGGCCGCCAGAGCGACTTTCTGGACGTCCGCCTGCGGTTCACCCCTGCGGGCCAGCCTCGCCTGCTGGCGCATATGGATCGCGACGCCAAGTTGTATTACGAACGGGACTGGGTTTCGAAGTCGGAGGACGGAGGCAAGACATGGTCGAAGCCGCCCGCTAACCTGCCTCGCGATGGTGGCGAACATTCGGTAGACCGTCCGTTCGACCTCGCGCTCGATGGGCAGAGCGGCGGTGGCGTGGTCGTGTTTGCGAGCAACGGCGGCCAGGGCAACGACAAGTGTTTTGGGCCTAAGATCTCACGGTCACCCGATTTGCAGAGCTGGAAGACCTGCGGTCTCGACACGCAGAGCCTCGGCTTGAGCGGCAGCGTGAGCGACGTCCAGGCCCGCTACGCGCCGGACAACAAGCTGTACGTGGTGTGGCCGGAACCGCTGATGACCAAGCGTTACGGCAACGGCATTCTCTTCTGGAGGCAGCCGTAGCCCAGGCGGCTAGCAAATAATCGGGTTGCGGCCTTCTTCCACGGCGCGCAGGAACCGGGCGTTGCCTTTGACCCATTCGGCGTACGCGTCCGGCTGCGAAGCGCGGATCGAACGCACCCGTACCGTGAACTGTTTGATCGCCATGTTGGCTTTGCCGGCGTTCCCCGTTTCCTGCGATTCCCTGTAGTTTCGCTCGACGGTATGCCGCAGGCTTTCCAAGGTTTGAATGGTCCGTTCGAACTCGATATCCGGCATGTGCGACGCGTTGCGCTCCTTCTATCTACTGAAACGTAGATAGAGGGAGTTTTCGCTCATCGCCGGATCACGATTTGCTCAATAATTTCTCAAAGAGCCGTTCGTAATCGCTGGTGACCTTTTCCCAGCCGTACCGTTCCTCGACGCGCGCCCGCGCCTTGGCGCCCAGGGCGTCGCGTTCGAGCGGCGTCATACGCAAAGCTTCGCGCAGGACGTCGGCAAGAGTCTCATGGCGGAACGGGATGCCGACGCCTCCCGCCACCTCGGCATTCTCCACGGTGTCCAGATACAGGACCAGTGCGCCGCGTCCCATGGCTTCGATCAGCGCCGGGTGCGTACCGCCTACTTCGGTGGCGTGGATGTAGGCGAAGCAGTGCGACTGCAACTGCTTGTACCCCGCGCCGTAAATGCCGCCGGGGATGACGATGCGCGGGTCCCGCGTGTCCTTCACCTGGGCAATGTAGCCGTGCGCGTACGGCGCGTCGCCGATCAGCGCGAGCCGCATGGGCGTCGCGATTTTTTCGAAGGCCTCACGCACCAGCAGCGCGTTATTTTCAGGCTCCAGGCGACTGACGTACAGAAAATACTGTTCCGGCCGCAGACCGAGGCTTTCCACGATGTCCGTCTGCGGCACCTTGCCGGTCTCGGCTCCGTAGGCGATGAAGGTCGAATCCGCGCGGTAGCGTTCCAGATAGTATTCCTGGATCTTTTCGGCATCCGTTACGATGTGCGACGGCAGCTTGGTGGACAGCCATTCGGACGCCAGGTACCAGGTTCGCGCCAGGGCGTTCCACTTCTTGCGCTTGCGTTCGAGTCCGTCGACGTTCAGCGCCACCGGCATGCCCAGAACTCGCGGCATCCAGGTAAAGACAGCGTTGGCGGCGTTGCAGTACAGCACCACGTCGTGGCGATGGAACAGCAGATGGAACGTTGAAAAGCAGGTGTGCGCCAGCGTGTCGAAGTACTTGTGGCGGATGGTCGGCAGGTACGCCAGGTCCACGCCCTTGTAGCGAGGCGAGGTGTGGCGGTTGCGGCAGTACACGGTAACCGAATGTCCTCGTTCCACCAGGCGCGGGGCGAGTTCTTCGGCAAAGGTCTCAAAGCCGCCGTAGTTGGCGGGTATGCCGCGGGTACCGAGCAGGGCGATCTTCACGCCTCTTGATTATGCCCGGCGTTTCTTGGCGTTTGCCGGAATGGGTGACCGTCCGGTGTCGGCCGGCGACCGGTTGGCCGAAGCTTCACGCTGCGCTTTGACGGCGCTCAACTGCGAGGCGAACCTCGGCGCGGGCTTCGATACGGGTTCGTAGGAGAACCAACTGGCCATGTATTCTTCGTCGACGCGCATACGGCTCATGATTTCGGTACGCTTCTGCATGAAGCGGCGCCAGTTGGACGCGATGTACCAGAAGGCCTTCAGCGAACTGTGTTCGCGCACCAGGCAGGCGGCAAACACCACAAAGTCGCGCGCCGTGATGGAGGCCCAGTTCCTCCGGTACAGCCCTGGCGTGATGTTCTTGATGCGCATCAGGAACCGGTTCTTCACCGAGTGCATGTTGATGGCGGGCGGCAGCGCGCTGCGATTGCCGGGAAGAACATTGCGAACGTGGTAGCCGCGCGCGTCGGGCGTGTATACGCAGCGCCATCCCATCAACTGGGCGCGCCAGGCGACGTCGGCGTCTTCGCGATACACAAAAAAGTCGGGGTCGAAAAAGTCGCCGTCGAGCGAAATGTCGTCGATCATCGTGCGGCGGTACAAGGCGGCGGCCGCGGTGGCGCCAAACACGTATTCCGGCTTTGTGAAGTGGCCGTTGTCGACTTCCTGGCTACCCCGATCGAGGTGCCGCAGCATCGGCGTAAAGTAAATGCCCGTGGAATCGACAAGCTGCTGTTCCGGCAGGTCGAAGGTCGCAAGAATCGTCAGCAGTTTGCCGCACACAGTACCGCATTTGGGGTCGGCCTTGCCGGCGTCCACCAGTTCCTGGATGAACCCGGTCATCAACAGGACGTCGGGGTTGAGCGTCAGAATCCATTCGCCGCGAGACAACTGAATCGCCTGATTCTGCGCCGCCGCGAATCCGATGTTCTCGTCGTTGTAGATGATCTTGACGCGATCATCGAACTGTTCCAGGATATCCGTCGTGCCATCTGTCGAAGCGTTATCGATCACGATGATTTCGCGATTCGGATACCGCTGCTCAAGAACCGATTCCAAACACCTCTTAATGAACCGGCCACTGTTATAGGTCACGATTGTAATCGAAACCAAGTCGTTAAGCGGCATGCAGGCGATCTTGTGTCCCCATTATAGATTTGCGACGTACTGCATAAAGCCTCTGAACATCATCGTTCGGAACTGACACTATCTGGGCGCTCCAGCCGGCTGCCGCATCAGGGCTACATTGCCCTTCCAAAGAGAGGCGGCGGCCATCCGGATGACCTTTCCATACATCCGCGGGGTTCCCGGGATCGCGATCGCGCGAAGCGCCGCGCCGGCCATAACTACAACACACATAACGCGAAACGTGAAAGCCGTGAAGTGTTTAGCCGAGTATCTTAGAAGGCTACCATACCACAGCCGGTTCCGAAGCGAATCCTCCAACTGCAAGACCGAATGTCCCCCACGGTGCTGGACTTTCACCACCGGACAGTAAGCAATCCGAAACCCGGCGTCGTACGCTCTCCGGCAAAAATCGGCATCTTCGAACCACACCGGGTAAAAACGTTCATCCATTCCGGCCAATAATTCCCACACATCACGGCGCACCATCAGGCACGCCCCGGGTGGCTGCTCGACAAAAGCAGGCTGCGCGGGGTCCAGGTCCAGGCAGCGGAACTGCCTATTGATGCGGTTTTGCGGCCACAAACGGTTCACCCCCAACACCTCGAAAGCGAGGGAAATCGGGGTAGGCAGCCTTCGCGCCCAGAATCCTTCCTGCGGATTTTCCTGGTCATCGACGAGCAATCCGCACGCCAAACCATGCTCTTCGCATAGGTTTTCCATCGCTTTGAGGCTGCGCGACAGAATTCGCGTGTCCGGATTGAGAATCAACAGGTAGCGGGAGTTCGCGCCGGTCTGGCAGACGCCCTGGTTCACGCCACCAGCGAAGCCTTTGTTGTCTGTATTCTGGACAACACTCAAGCCCGGAAAAGGGTGGCTCCGGGCGACATCCGCCGTACCGTCGGCGCTCGCGTTATCGATCACCACGGTTTCGACCACCTCCTGGACAGAGGCTACTGACTCCAAGCAGGCGCCGATTTCGCCGCTGGAGTTGTACGTCACGATAACCGCCGCCGTCAAACCGGCCCATCCTTTGGTTGGCGCGGAGAGGCAAAGCGAAAATACTGCCGCCAGTACCAGTCGTAGCCGTATTCCCGTTGCAGTGCATCAATTTCGCGCTCACTGTTTAAGACAAGCGCATTGGAATTTTGATGACGGACCGGCTTTACATTTGCGAACAAGCCTTCCATTTTCCCGGCGATCCAGGAACCCAAGCGCCCATGACGGAGCGCCAGAACTCCCCAAAGCCCCTGTCCCCAGACTGCGGCCCAGCCTCCCAGGCCATGTTTGCGAACGATCAGCACCTGGTTTCGCGAAATCCAGCGCGTGGACCGGGCCGACCAGGCGCCCCCTAGCGTCGCGCTGCCTTCGTGGTACGCCACAGCGTCCGGTACATAACGGCCACGGTAACCGGCGGTCATACAACGGATGCCGAAGTCGACGTCTTCGAGGTAGGACCCGAAGTCCTCGTCCAGAAGACCCACCTTGTGGAACAGTTCCGCGCGAAACAGCGCAGCCGTCATCGGGGCGCAGCCAATTTCGCGAGGTTGCCGGAAGCGAACCCCGTCGTCGGTACGGCCGGATCCCGCCCGGTATGCCGCTCCGGAACGCGCCGGGAGGTCGTAGGTCCCGTCGATCCGGGTGGGGTCGGCGGCCGAAAGAATGCGCGGCGCGAGGAACCAGGCGTCTGGCGGCGCATCCCGCAGGATCGCATCGAAAAAGCCGGGTTCCAGGCGAATGTCGTTGTTGAGGATGGCGATCCAGTCGGAATCCGTCTGGACGCGGCGAATTCCCGCGTTGACCGCCTTGGCGAACCCCAGGTTGGCGGGCATCGGCAGCACATCCACGCCGATCGACTGGCAAAAGGCCGCCGAATCGTCGGTGCTATGGTCGTCGACCACCAGAATTCGATCGCCACCGTTGCGGAGTTCCCGCTGCAACTGCGGAAGCAGACGTTTCAGCCACTGCGCGCCGTTGTAGTTGGGAATCACCGCCGTGATCATGCGGCTCCGGTCAGAACTCTTCGGTGGTGCGGATGATGGCCTCGACGGTGTCGGTCACCGAACGCATGGCTTTGACGTCGTGTACGCGAAGGATGTGCGCGCCACGGATCACGGCCGCCGCCACAGCGCCCGCAGTGGCGAACTCCGTACCTTCGTCGTCGGCCTGCTTCAGGAACGTCTTGCGGGAAGGTCCGATCAGGATCGGGATCTCCAGGCGGGCCAGTTCGGGCAGTTTGGCGATGATTTCCGCGTTCTGTTCCTTACGCTTGCCGAACCCGAGGCCGGGATCGATCACGATCCGGTCCTTGAGTACGCCGGCCCGGCGCGCACGGTTGGCGGCCGCGTCCAAGTCCTTGCCGAGCGTATTCATGATGTCCTTCATCGGACCCAGCTTCGCCCAGCTTTCCGGGGTGCCGCGCATGTGGTTCACCACCACGCCGGCGTCGCCGTTGGCGATCGTCTTGGCGAGATTCGGGTCAAACGTCAGGCCGCTCGGGTCGTTGATCACCTCAACGCCGTATTCGATGGCCTTCTGGGCGACGCCCGACTTATAGGTGTCGACCGAAATCGGGATTTCCAGCTTGTCGCGCAGCTTTTTGAGCACGGGAACCAGACGCCGCAATTCCTCAGCTTCGGGTACGCGGGCGCTGCCGGGACGCGTGGATTCCGCCCCGATGTCGATGATGTCGGCGCCGTCGGCTTCCAGTTGCAGGGCGTGGTCCAGGGCGCGTTCCGGATCGTCGTAACGGCCGCCGTCGGAAAACGAATCCGGCGTGACATTCAGGACGCCCATGAGCAAGGTCCGTTCGCCCAGCCGGAGCGTGCGCGTTCTGAGCTTCCAATCGAACCTACGTCGAACTACCAAGTTGCGTTATCTCCCTACTAACCCCAGTCTACGGCCCAACCGGACCCAGAACGCGGCATCGGTGCGTTGCTGGACGGCGTTTGCCTCTTCCAGATCCTTCTGCAGCCCAAGCGCCCAATGTGTGCGGGCTTCCACTTCGGCTTCCTGCGTGTCGAGCGCGCGGCGAACCGTTTCGAGTTCGGCACGGCTCTGTGCGATCTGTTGTTCGGAATCGGCCTCCACCTGCTGGGCCCAGGCGGCCCGCTGCCGGAGGTCGTCTTCCAATTGTCTAACTTTTTCTTCCGCCCAAGCCACATGGTGGCGATATTCTTCTTTTAAAACAGCCAGATCGCGTTGGGCATTGTTCAGCTTTTGCCGGGTTTCGCCGTAATAACCGGCCAGTTCCCGGTACACCGGCGAAGGTTGCGGGGCCTTTTTCCGCGCTGCGATCGGCAGCGACCACGGGTCTGTCTGGTAGATTCCGAACTCCGGCCGGTTTTCTCCCGCGATGCGGACGTGCGTGAACCCGGCATCGGCCAGCAGTCTCCGTAACTCGTTCTCCGTAAAGACCCGCATTTCGAGCGTCGCGCCGTCGCCGCCGTGGAACACCAAGTCCTGGCGGGTTTCAATCGTCCCGTCCGCCTTCCGATGCACCAGAACCCAGCCGCCGTTCAATTCCACCACGGCAAAATCCCGAATCTGCGGGAAATGTTCGGCATGCCGGTCCGCGAGGCTGTACGGCGTGGTCAGCAGCAGGACGCCGTCGTCTTTCAGGATCCCGGCGAGGTTTCGAAAGGCGGGGGCGGCGGGGTCCGGGACATGTTCCAGAACCTCGCTCGAAATCACGAAGTCGTACCCGCTGTGGGGCGGCGGATTAAGGATGTCGAACAGCGGCGGCTTGTGATAGAACGTGTTGACGTAGCGGAACTTAGGGTCGAGCGCGGCGGCCAGATGATCGGGGTCGCTCATGCCGATTCCTTCGAGCGCCTTGAGCACCGGAAGGTCCGGCAGGGCGAGCGGCGCGCCGGCCAGTTCCTCGGCAATCAGCAGGGCCAGGGCGCGTAACCGCACCGACGATCCGCACTTCGAACAGGACGGCTTTTCCCGGTCGAAATCCTGCCGCGGAACCTCGTTGGGCTCGCCACAGATATTACAGCGGTAGCGCAAAACATCGTCGGAAGGCACTTCAGACATCGTAAACCACTTGCACCATCCGTCGAATTATCGTATTGTCGATCTATGAAGTTGGATATTCTTGGACGCGCGCTCTCCCTCCTCGATCGCCCCGGAGTGACGCCCCAGGATTGTCTGGCTTTGCTTACGGCGTCCATCGCAGAGACGTTGCCACCGAACCGTTCGCGGGTCGTGATTTGGATCCAGACACCGCCTTCGGGCCTCGCGCCGTTGCATGCGGCGGCCGGGATTTCGGAAACGAACGAGCCGGCCAAGTTGGTTTTTTCGCGGAAATTGTCGGTGCGCGGCGTCAGCTATGGGCATTTCCAGGTGGAGTTGCTGGACATGCCGGCACATCCAGGAATCCTGGTTGCCACGCTCGAAGGGATCGCGATCCAGACGGCGCAGCGTGCCGAGTTGTGGCGGATGGAACATCGAAGCGGGTCGAACCGGCCCGTCGCGGCGGCGCGCAGCAGCCGTCCGCCACGTTGGACCGCCAATGTGTTGGCAAACGGGTGGCGCTTGCTGGGTTCCGGCCAACCACCGCGAGAGCGGGAAGGAGCCACGGCATGACGCGGCGCGAAGCTGCTACGCGCATTGCCGCCTCTCCGTTGCTGATCGGGGCAATGGCCACCGCGGCCGCTCCAAAGCCGTGGAAGGTTCTGATCGTCGTCGCGCATCCGGACGACGAATACTACTTCGCAGCCACCACGTACCGCATCGCGCAGGAACTGGGCGGCACCGTCGATCAGGTGATCATCACCAATGGAGAGGGCGGCTACCGGTATTCGACGCTGGCTGAAAAGATTTACGGCGTGCCGTTGACGGACGAGTCCACGGGACGCAGCCGTCTGCCTGAGATTCGCCAGAAAGAAACGCTGTCGGCCGGGCGCATCATCGGCATTCGCAATCATTACTTTCTGAGCGAACGCGACCACAGGTTCACGCTGGATGCGGCGGAGGCGCTCGAAGACATCTGGAACTGCTCGCGCGTGCGGGAGACGTTGCACGACCTGTTCGCACGGGAAAAGTACGATTTCGTGTTCACCATCCTGCCTCGCGAATCGACGCACGGACATCATCAGGCGGCGGCATTGCTGGCTTTGGAAACGGCGGCCAAGCTCGATCCCGCGGAGCGTCCCGTCGTACTGGGCGCGGAACCGGCGGCTGATACCGCCGCGCCTTCCTTCGGAGGCTTGCCTCGCTTTGCGCTAACCCGTACCGCGCACGCCGAACCCGAGTTCACGTTCGACCGCCGGCGGACCTTCGGCATGCATTCCGCGCTGCGTTACGAGATTGTCGTCAACTGGGTGATCGCCGAGCACAAAAGCCAGGGGATGTTCCAAAATGACGCCGGCAAGCACGGGCTGGAACTGTTCTGGCGGTTCGAATCCGGGCCGGAGGACGCCGCCGAACGCACCGCATCGCTCGCCAGGGCGCTGTAAAATTGCAAGCAATGCTGCTGCCGCTACTGTTCCTGTTGATGGCCGCCGGGAG
>JAFDVT010000487.1 GCA_018268875.1 Acidobacteriota bacterium | reverse complement strand
GCCGTCCGTTCGCTCACCGAAATCCGCCGCGTCTACACCTACAACGCGCAGAAGGCCATTCTCATCCGCGGCACCGTGGATCAGGTGGCGCTTGCCGAAAAGCTCATCAAGGACCTGGACAAGCCCAAGGCCGAAGTGGTGGTCGACGTCATCGTGATGGAAGCCAACCGCGGCCGCACGCGGGACCTGGCCGCCACGCTCCAGAGCGGTTCCACCACGGGCATCAAGCTTCCCGTCACGTTTTCTCCACGCTCCTCGCTGGGTTCGCCCGCCTCGAGCACCAGCACCACGACGACCGATACGGGTACGGGCACCAACGTTCGCCTCTCCAACATCGGCAAGGTGCAGTTGAAGGATTTTTCCACCACTCTTCCCGGTGCCCTGCTTTCGGCAATCCTCACCGACCGGTCGACGCGCGTGTTGCAGTCGCCGCAGGTTCGCGCCTCCGACGGCCAGAAGGTCTCGCTGCGCATCGGTGACAAGATCCCGATCGCGACGGGTAGCTTTCAGCCCGGCATCGGCGGCGTGGGCGCGGGTGTCAGCCCGCTCGTCAGCACGCAGTTCAACTTCACCGAAGTCGGCGTCAACGTCGACATGACGCCGCAGGTTCATGGCACGGACGAGGTGACGCTCAAAATTTCGGTCGAAATCTCCACGGTTCGCGATCGTGTGGATCTCGGCGGCATCTCGCAGCCGATCATCGGCCAGCGCAAGAGCGAAACCGAACTGCGTCTTCGCGAAGGCGAAGTGAACATCCTCGGCGGGTTGACCAACGCGCAGGATTCCAAGCTTGTGTCGGGCGTTCCGGGCATCGTCAATGTCCCGGTGTTAGGACGGCTATTCGGTAGCGAAAACGTGGAAAGAACGCAGCAGGAATTGCTGATCGCCGTGGTGCCCCGCATCGTCCGCACGCCTGGTTATTCGGAGGACAACATGCGCGCCGTCTATTCCGGCACCGAGCAGAACATTCGCGTGATGTATTCGCCCAGGAAGGAAGAAGTGAAGCCTCCGGCACCTGCTGCGGCGGCGCCGCCTCCCGCGCCCGCGGCGGTTAAACCTCCGGCGGTATCGCCCTCGGCGGTCTCGAGCGGACCTCAGTCCACGACGCCCGCGCCCGGCCCGATGACCCTTTCCTGGGTGCCTGGCAACGAGGTGAGCGCCGCGCCGGGTACGCCGGTCAGCTTATCGCTGCAGGCTACCAACGCGCCCAATCTGCTGGCCGTAACGCCGATCCGCATCAAGTTCGACCCCACCAAGCTGCGTCTGAACGACGCCGAGCAAGGCGATCTGATGACGCGCGACGGCATGCGCACCACGCTGAGCAAGGACATCCGCAACGACACCGGCGAGGCCACCATTTCCGTGAGCCGCAACCCGGGAGCGGCCGGCGTATCCGGGTCCGGCGGCATCATCAGCCTTCGCTTCACAGCGCTCGCCCGCGGCACTTCCATGGTGATTGTGGAACAGATCGGGCTTCAGGATGCGCAACAGCAAGGCATCGGCGTGGCGCCCCCGCAACCGGTGAAAGTCAACCTACAGTAGGAAGTAGAGGCGATGCAGTTGCTCCGGCGCAGGAAAACCCAGGCTGGCCTCACGCTGATCGAACTGATCGTGGCGTTCACGATCCTCATCATGCTCACGGCCATGTCGGTGCCGCTCGCCCGCTACAAAGTCCGCCGCGACAAGGAGCGGGATCTGCGGATCGCGCTGGCCGAAATGCGCCGCGCCATCGACAGCTATAAGGACGCGGTCGACAAAGGCGAGATCGGTCCGGTGAAGGTGGAAACCGACGGCTATCCCGAAACGCTCGAGATGCTGGTGGAAGGCGTCAAAAAGTCCGGTCAGGTGGACAAGAAAGTGAAGTTCCTGCGGCGCATCCCCAAGGACCCGTTCACCAACAGCACGGACTGGGGCAAGCGAAGCTGGCAGGACGATCCGAAGTCGACCAGTTGGGGCGGGCAGAACGTATTCGATGTTTTCACCAAGTCCACGGAGAGGGGACGCGATGGCACGTTGTATTCCGAGTGGTAAGTCGATGATGACGCGCCGTCGGGCCGGCTACACGCTGATCGAGATCATGATCGTGATGACGATCATCCTGATCATCGTGGGCATCGCGGTTCCGATGTACCAGAAGTCGCTGGTGCGCGCCAAGGAAGCGGTGCTGAAGAACAACTTGTTCACGCTGCGCACGGTGATCGACGAGTACACCTACGACAAGCAGAAGGCTCCGCAATCGCTCAACGATCTGGTGACGGAGCAGTACCTTCGCACGATCCCGATCGATCCGATGACGGGCAATGCCGATTCCTGGCAGGTCGTGATGGAGGACGCGCTGACGAGCGTCAACCAGACCGAGCCCGGCATCTTCGACGTCCGCAGCGGTTCCGACGGCAAAAGCCTCGACGGTACCCCATACGCGGAGTGGTAGCGGTTCCACCGGGAACCTCCCACGTCGGATTTGTCTGGGCGTACCGCTTCCGGTGAGCGGTACCGTACCGCTTCCCGATACGGGCTAACCTTCGCCTTTACAAGCAGTTACAGAGCGACTAATTTTGCTCCGAGGGTATACAGGCAGGATACGAAAAGCCTCAGGAATTCTCTCTCAGATTGTCCTGGGTGCACCGCTTCTGTGGACTGTCACCGTACCGCTTCCCGGAAGCGTCCACCTGCGGGAATTTTTACGAGAATTGGACCGTCGCGATGCGGGTGATTTCCGGAATAAAGACTTCCGTCGTCGTACCGCGCACCGAGGCTTCCAGGTCCTTGGACGCCAGTCCCGGCCGATGCAGGACCGCCTTTCGAAATACTCCCTGGATGCGCGCCTGGACCTCGCCTCGCGTCGGCGATGTGCCGTAGTTGATCAGATGCGCCGCGCCGTTCATGGTCGCCACGGCAATTACCGACGGCGCGTTCCAGATGCGAATCGGGCGCTTGGCGTGGGTGACGATGTCGATCACGTCCAGCGCATGTTCGCTAGGATCGACGATCCGTTTGCGATACGCGCAGATCGTGCCCTTGCCATGCGCATAGAACACCCGGTCCACCTGCTCTTTCACTGGAGGATGCCCGGCGACCGCCGCCTTCCACCACGCCGCCTCCGACACGTCGTCCGTGACCACCGTGCAGCCTTGCGAGGCCAGGCGAAGCAGATTCTGCCCCACTTCCGGCGTGAATGACGACGGGCGAACTGAAGTTGTCACAAACGCCAGCAAGCCCGCGGGCAGCGTGCGGGGAACCGTACGGGTCAACATCGGCGAACCGCTGCGCCGGAATAGCAGATTGGCGATCTCCGCCGTCGGACGCCCCGGTTCGACCAGAGCCTGAATCGTTGGCATCGGCGGCTTTTGGAACCACGCCGCGTTGCGCGTCAGCCACTCGGCTGTCACGCCCAGTTGCTTCCACGCCGCCACCGCCTTGGCATCGCCCGCGAG
>JAFDVT010000486.1 GCA_018268875.1 Acidobacteriota bacterium | reverse complement strand
TTCAGCGGGATGGAACAGATGGCGAAATTCGGCTACACGCTAGGGTTGACAATCGCAAATCAGTCCGTCATATCGACGTGGAAAGCGAACGACGAGTTCCTGCCGGCGCGACAGCGGAGCTTGCAATAGCAGCAGTAACATTGAAGACGAGGGCGCGTGAATATGAGCATTACGTTGGAATTGGCTCCTGAAGTCGAACAGGCTCTTCATGCCAGGGCGGAAGCTCAGGGTGTGTCTATCGCGGCCTTGGTTGAGGAATTGGTTTCGCGGGAGGTTGCGCGGAAGAAAGCTCAGAATCTAGACGAGCTGTTCGCGCCCGTGCGCGGGCTCTTCCGTGAGGGTGAGTTGTCTTTTGAACGTGAGCCTGCAAGCGATCGCGATGCGAAGTTGCTGTGATCCAGTTCCTGCTCGATACCAATATTCCTTCGGAACTTCGAAATGACCCGGTCAACGCCGCGGTACTTCGTTGGCAAGCACAGTTAGACAGCCCGGAACAATTGTTTATCAGTGTGATTACGCTGGGCGAGATCCAAAAAGGAATCGACCTGGTGCCGGATGGGGCGCGCAAAACAAGGATCCGCGAGTGGCTCGAACTCGAGGTCATGGACTGGTTCGCCGGCCGGATCTTGCCGGTTACTGCCGCCGTCGCGTTGCGATGGGGACGGCTTGCCGCAGCCCGGCGCCGTCAGGGACACGCACTCCATCCCGCCGATGGGCGCATCGCGGCAACCGCGCTCGAACATGGCTTGGTACTGGTGACGCGCAACGTGAAAGACTTCCAGGACCTCGGCCTCACCATCGTCAACCCCTTCGAATACGCCGGTTAGCAGGGCGTAAAATGAGGGTGAGGAGGCAATGCCGTGAGCATTACTTTGGTTCTTGATCCCAAGGTCGAGGAGAATCTCGAGCTTCAGGCCAAGCAAGCGGGCGTACCTCTTGCCGACTATGTGGGCGCAATCCTCAAACGCGAAGCGACCTGCACAGAAGACGACGGGCCGACGCTCCTTCAGGCCTTTGACTCCTTGCGCGGCATTGTTCCTGACGAGTGGCTCAATTTTGAGCGAGACCGCTCTCCGGGCCGCGAAATTACCTTTGAATGAGCGGATCGCGGGTCGACACCGACGTCCTTTCCGCGATCATGAGGAAGGAACGTCACCCGGCTGTACAGAGTTGGTACAACGAGTACTTTCACCGGCGAGACCGCTATTTAAGCTCCATCACTTTCGGCGAAATCCGCTATGGATTGTTACATCTGCCGGAAGGGGCAAAGCGTCGCGAACTGGAACGTGAGTTTGAGACTCATGTTGTGACGCGGTTCCGTAGCCGTATGCTGCCCGTGACAGCAGCCATTGCGGAACGGTGGGCATCCTTTCGCGACCTTCGAGACCGGCAAGGCCGGCCCCTCAGCGCGACCGATGGACTGATAGCCGCAACAGCGTTCGAACACAACTTGACGATGGTCACCGGCAACGTGAAAGACTTCCAGGACCTCGGCCTCACCATCGTCAACCCCTTCGAATTCGAGCGCTGACACGGCGCCAGCTTACAATCAAAAGGTATGTCTCTTGTCGTCGTTGGTTCCGTTGCATACGACGCTGTCGAAACGCCCCATGGCAAAGTCGACCGTATGTTGGGCGGAGCTTGCACTTATATCGCTCTATCCGCCAGCTTTTTTACCAAGTCCCGCATCGTCGGTGTCGTTGGTGACGATTTCGACCCCCAGGACGAAGCCTTCCTCGCCTCCCGCAACGTGGACCTCGAAGGTCTCGAAAAAGTCCCGGGAAAATGCTTCTTCTGGTCCGGTGTCTATTCCAAAGACATGAATGACCGCGAGACGCTGGTCACCGACCTCAACGTCTTTGCGGACTTCCAGCCGAAGCTTCCCGAATCCTACAAGACCCAGCCGTACCTGATGCTCGGCAACATCCAGCCAGCCTTGCAGCGTGACGTGCGCAAGCAGATGCCTGGCGCGAGGTTCGTCGGCGGCGACACCATGAATTTCTGGATCACCGGCCAGCGCGACGAACTCCTCGCCACCATCAAGGAATGGGATTTCCTGTTGATCAACGACAGCGAGGCGCGCCTGCTTTCCGGCGAATACAACCTGCGCCGCGCCGCCGCTAAGATCCACGAAATGGGTCCGCAGACGCTGGTGATCAAGCGTGGCGAATACGGCGCGATCCTCTTCCGCCGCGACCCCGAACTGGGCGACACGCACTTCATCGTACCCGGCTATCTGCTGCAGGAAGTGTTCGACCCCACAGGCGCCGGCGACTGCTTTGCCGGCGGTTTCGTCGGCTATCTGGCGGAAAAAGGTTTTGACCTCGAAACTGGCCACATCAACGCAAAGGAACTGCGCCGCGCCGTGATCTACGGATCCGTCATGGGCAGCTTCTGCTGCGAAAAATTTGGCACCGAGCGTTTCCGTACCTTGACGCGAGCCGACATCGATGCCCGATTCGAAGAGTTCCGCAAGTTCACCGAGTTCTAAACTGGCCCTTGTGGTGGCCGTGCTTGCCGTCATGGTCAGCACGGCCGCCCTATATTGGGTCGCCGCCCACGGCTACACGCTGTACTATGGCGACGCCGAAGCCCACCTGAACATCGCCCGCCGCATCTGGGACAACCGCGAACCTCGCTATGGCGAAATCGGTACCGTGTGGCTCCCCCTGCCGCATATCCTGATGCTCCCCTTCACCTGGAGCGACACTCTGTGGCGAACCGGACTCGCGGGCGCAATCCCTTCCGCGCTCTGCTACATCGCCGCCTGCGTCCTGTTCTTCGCTTCGCTTCGGCGCATCTTCGGCAGCCTTTTCGCAGCCGCCGCGGGAACCGCCGTCGTCGCGCTGAACCCCAATCTGCTCTACCTGCAATCCGCCCCCATGACCGAGGCCGTCTTCTTCATGAGCCTCGCCGGCATCCTCTACGCGACAGTCCACGAACGCCCTCTGCTCGCCGCCGGATTCACGCTGGCCGGAACCTTGACGCGGTATGAAGGCTGGTTCCTCATCCCCGCCGTGTTCTTGTACTTCGTGATGCGCAAACGCTACGCGCACGCCTTGCTGTACGGAACCGTAGCCTCCGCCGGACCCGTGTACTGGCTGCTGCACAACTGGATTTTGTACGGCAACGCGCTCGATTTTTACAACGGACCCTGGTCGCCCAAGGCGATTTATCAGCGGCAACTGGACGGCGGCATGTCGCCGCACCCCGCCGACGGCAATTGGCTGCAAGCCGCGCATTATTACCTCGAAACCGCGCGTCTTGCGGTAGGCGAGCCCTTGTTGGTGCTCGGTCTGCTGGGCGCGTGCTGGGCGCTGTGGCGAGGGCGCCGCTGGCCCGTGTTGTTGCTCGCGATGCCGCCCGCGTTCTACATTTGGAGCCTCCACGCGTCGGGTACGCCGATCTTCATCCCAACGCTGTGGCCGTTCAGCTATTACAACTCGCGCTATGCGATTCCAATGCTGCCTCTATTGGGACTCGGCGTTGCGGCTGTGTGCTCGACGCCGCGCCTGGCCATCGCCGGCGCCCTGCTCTGCATGGCGCCATGGTTCACCACCCGGTTCGGACGCGAGAACTGGATTTGCTGGAAGGAATCCCAGGTGAACTCTGAAAATCGCCGCGACTGGACGGCAAAGGGCGCGCAGTATCTCCGCGAACATTACCGCAAAGGCGATGGCATCTGGTTGAACTTCGGCGATCTCACTGCGATGTTGCGTCAGGCTGGCATCCCGCTTCAAGAAGCTTTGCATGAAGGCAACGAATTGCCATTCAACCGCACGCTGGCCAGGCCGGAATTGTTCCTCAACGAAACCTGGATCGTGACCTTCGCCGAAAGTCCCGTGGCCAAGGCCGCCTCCAAGCTCGGCTACGACCGCGTCGCGACATACCCTGTGCAATACGGCAAGCCGGTCGAAATCTACAAGCGCCGCCCCGACTAAGTAAGCTGGTCTTATGACCAAAACAATTGCCGTTGCACTTGTTTGCATCGCCCTGCCAAGCGTGTCCGCCGCGGCGGACCTGTTTGCCACGTTCGCCTTTGGCAACGACACCAAGACCGCGTCCGGCAACGGGCAGACCGTGCAGGCCAAGCCAACCAATTCCTTTATCGTCACGCCGGGGTTTGACTTCGTAAACGCCGGGATCGCGGCGATCGGAATGGAAGTGCCGGTGGCTTTTGGTGGACCGGCGCGCGCGTTGTTTCAGTCCAATCAACTGGCGACGGAGAAATTGGATTTCATGATCGCGCCATCCGCGCGAGTGCGGTTGGTGCCCGGGTTCCGGCTGAGCCCGTGGGCATCGCTGGGAGTGGGCGCCGGACGGTTTGACCGGTCGTCGCTTTCGACGGTCGGCAACGCACTCAATACGGCGACGGAGACGCAATTTACCGTTGCCGTGGGCGTAGGCGCCGACTTCCGCGTGGCCGGTCCATTGGCCCTACGCGCGGAAGGCCGCAACTTCAACTACAAAAGCGTTGACGGTTTGAAGCGGAACACCTTCCAGTTCCTGGTCGGCGCTGGTTTGCGTTTCTGAACCTCCGTGGAACAACCCTGGCTCACCGATCTCTCCGTCTTTACGCCGCCGAAAGGGCGTCTCTATCTGTACTTCGCGCGCCGGTCTCCTGTCGCGGTGATTCTTCATCGCGGATCCGGCAAGTGGTGGCAGATGATCCGGTGGGAAACCGGGCACGACGTGTTTGAACGGGGCCACTGGTTTTCCGGCAGTGTGTACCCCACCAAGTGCAGCATTTCGCCCGATGGCAGGCTCTTTTCGTATTTTGCCGGGAAGTTCCGCGCAAGAGATGTGGGAGCAGGCTACGGAAAAAACTGGATTGCCGTATCAAGACCGCCATACTTCACGGCGCTCGCTTTGTGGCCGGTGAACACAACGTATGGCGGAGCGACGTCGTTCGATGATGATGGGACGCTGTATATCGGCACCCGCTATCCCCACCATCCGGACCATCCACCGGGACCTTTGCGGGTCGTCAAGGAGGGGCCATACCGGAAAGATCTGGACGCGACCGCGGCGCCACCTTTACACGGAACCACGCCCGTACCGGGTTGGACCGGGCTCGACCAGCGAAGGCGGATGATCGCTACCGTCGGCGCGCGCATATTTGAAGGACACCAGAATCGCAAACACGGCCTGCGGTGGCGGCTGATTGCCGATTTTCAGCTTGACGAGCCTGTTACCGTGGATTCGCCCGCGTGGGCCAAGCAGTGGCCCTGAGACTTGTGTACGCTAGGCGCTATGCGATACCTCGTGTACGTTGCCGTTCTCGCTCTCGCTCTGGAAGCCGATGAACTCGACATCGTAACCAAAGTCGATGCGCAACCCCTGTTGGCGCAGGCCACGCGCGTCGCACAAGCCCTGGAACTCGCAGGCGAACCTCTGTCGGCCGCCACCTTGAAAGAGATCGAAAGTCTTCCGCACACGGCCGCCGGAGTCGAACGATTGCAGAAGATCCTCGACGCGCACTGCATCGCGGGAATCCACATCAACCCGGAGGCGCGCGTGAAGGTCCAGCAGGGACCCGCCGCCCCGCGCCTCGTCGAACAAGGCTGGCGAACCTTCCTTGTCAAAGTTCACAACGAAGCCGGAATTACGCCCATTTTGCAGGCGTCTTCGCCGCAAGCGGGCAATGTCTACAACCGCAACGTCTCGGTCGCGCGAACCTGGACCGACCTCAGCTTCTTCAACAAGCCTCCGATGCGCGCGTTCCTCTCGGGACTCGAAGTGGAATACCGCGTCCTGCAGATCTACGCCCGCGAGGCCGGCAAGCGCGAGGCGAAACTCGTGTTCGACGCCGGCCAAGGCACGCAGGACCTCGGCTTTCGCAATGAGGTGGACGTCTTGTTTCAAGTCGCGCCGGTGGCAAAGTTGAACTTCCGCGTGATGGACGCCGGCAAGCCCGCCATCGCAAGCTTCCTCATTCGTGACGCGCAGGGCCGCGTGTACCCGTCGCAATCCAAGCGCATCGCGCCGGACTTCTTCTTTCAAAAGCACGTCTACCGCGCCGACGGCGAAAGCGTGAACCTGCCGCCCGGCAACTACACGATTGAATATTCGAGAGGCCCCGAATACCGCACCGTCACCAGGTCCGTCACCATGACCTCGCAGCCGCAGACCTTCGACGCGACCCTCGTTCGTTGGATCGATCCGTCGAAAACAGGCTGGATTTCCGGCGACCATCACATCCACGCGGCCGGTTGTTCGCACTATGAAAAGCCCACCGAAGGCGTGTACCCGAAGGACATGATTCGCCATGTGATGGGCGAAGACATCAAGATCGGTTCGGTGCTCACATGGGGTCCCGGCTGGTACTTCCAAAAGACGTTCAACGAAGGCAAGGACAACGCGCTGTCGAACAACGAGTACCGCATGCGGTACGACGTCGAAGTGTCGGGCCATCCTTCCAGCCACACCGGCCACCTTGTGCTGCTCGGCATGAAGGACACCGACTACCCCGGCAAGCAGCGCATCGAAGATTGGCCCACCTGGGGCATGCCGGTTCTCAAGTGGGCCCGCAGCCAGGGCGCGATCACCGGGTACGCCCACACCGGTTGGGGCTTGCAGATCTCAAAGGACGAAGTTCTCACTAAGGAACTGCCGCCCTTCGACGGCATCGGAGCCAATGAATACGTCGCCGCCGTCACCCACGGGCTTGTGGACTTCCTCTCCACCGTCGACACGCCGTGGCCTTGGGAATTGAACGTCTGGTACCACACCTTGAACGCCGGCTACAAAACCCGCATCAGCGGCGAGACCGATTTCCCGTGCATTTACGACGAACGCGTCGGCCTCGGCCGCAGCTACGTCAAGCAGACCAAGCCCGATTACGCCGACTGGATCCAAGGCATCAAGGAAGGCCGCAACTACGTCAGCGACGGCCGCAGCCATCTGATGGACTTCGCGATGAACGGCCAGAAGATCACCGTCAACGCCGCCGCGATGTTGGGCGAAACCGTCGACCCGATCGTGCAAGGCAAGCCCGCGAGCGTCAAGCCGTACTGGCACATCGAACGCGCCCGCATCCCGGGAACTCGCAAAGTCCCCGTGGAACTCATCGTCAACGGGGTCGCCGTCGCCAAGCAGGACCTCGAAGCCGACGGCACAATCCGCGCGCTCACCTTCAACTACGCCGCGAAGGAGCCGTCCTGGGTCGCGCTGCGCATTCTTGGTTCATCGCACACCAACCCGATCTGGACCGGCGGCGAGGTTCGCGTCAAAGACAGCATCGAATGGTGCATCAAGGCCGTGGAAAAGTGCAAGGAACAGAAGATCGGCCGCGTCAAGCTCGAAGAACAAGGCGAGATGCTGGCCGCTTACGACGCCGCG
>JAFDVT010000485.1 GCA_018268875.1 Acidobacteriota bacterium | reverse complement strand
GCGCCGCCCAGCTTGACGTTGTAATTCTTTTGCAGTTCCTTGCCGCTGGTGCCGAAGCCGAGCACCATGAACTGATCGATCTGGTCGCGGCGTCCCCCGACTTTGTAGACCTGGATGGTGTTTGCCTTGGGGAGGTAGAACTGGAACTCGCTACCGGCAAACGCCATGGTGCGAGGCTCGGGGAAGGTGCTGGTTACCAATCCCTGGACGCCTTTGGAGGTCTTGCGCAGGGCGACGCCGCCGCGTTCTTCGGTTGTGTCGTTGATCACGGCCGTATGATCGAGCCGCTTCATCTGCGCGGTCATGCCTTTGAAGGAGGCGGCGGACTTATCCATCCTGGCGAGGACGTCCGTCAGCGTTTCGGCAGCGCGGGCCGGCAGAGACAGGAGGGTAAGAAGGACGAAGACGGCGAGACTGGCAAATGCCAGTACTCTATTGCGTGAGTGCTCGATAACCAACGATTTCGTGTTCCGCATCGACTACAGGCTCAACTCTCGTGACCGGTGGACGTTTTCCATATTTGGCCTTCAGTAGTTCGGATGCGGCGGCGACACGGTTTGTTTCAGGTACCTCACGCAGCAAGCGCGGGTCCAGAAGATAGACGCCGGGATTGGTCGAAAGCATCTCAATCTGATTCTCGCGAGGCTGATCCTTGAACCACGACCGGGGCGTCAGGAAAACGAAAGCCAGGATGGCCGCGACGATGACGTCGTACTGCCAGCTTCCACGCTTATATTCCCAAAAGATAAACCGCTTGAGGCCGTCCACTGCGTCTTCAGTTTAGCAAACGCCTTACAATGAAGGTTGGTGAACCTCGAAGAACAACTCTCCAAGATGCGGCGTGACTGGGATGAGCGCGCCAAGGAAAATGCCCGCTATTATGTGGCGACCGGCAACGAAAACTGGTCTGACGAAGAGTTCTTCGCCTCCGGCCAACTCACCTTTGCGGAAGAGATCCTGACCGATCTCGAAAACATCTGCCAGGGCAAGGATCCCAAGCAGATGCGCGTCCTCGAAATCGGATGTGGAGCGGGCCGCGTGACGCGGGCGCTTGCCAACTATTTCGGCGAGGTGTATGCGGTGGACGTGAGCGGCGAGATGGTGGCGCAGGCCAACCGCGCACTGGAACCTTTTCCCGGGGCGAAGGCATTCCAGGGGAACGGTATGGACCTGAGCGTACTGCCGGCCGACAAACCGTACGACTTTGCGTTTTCCGGCATCGTCTTCCAGCACATTCCGAGTCGCGAAGTGATTGAGAACTACGTTCGCGAAGTCGGCCGTTTGTTGCGTCCCGGCGCGCTGTTCAAGTTCCAGGTGCAGGGCGACCCGACGGTTACCAGTTCGCCCGGCGACACGTGGATCGGCGTGCCGTTTACCGATCAGCAGGCGGTGGAGATGGCGGAACGCTGCGGGTTCGATCCGCGTTATCGTCATGGCGCCGGCGATCAGTATTTCTGGCTTTGGTATTTCAAGAAATAAAGCGGATTTCGGGTTCGTTCCGGCCGCTTGCCAGGCTGACGGACGCAATGCCTTTGGCCCCCGCGGGAGTTCGCGCGAGGAACGCCGAATAGGCTCGCTCCTGCGTCTCGCCGGCGTCGATGTAGACGAATAACGGCCGGTCCAACATTCGCCCGCCGCGGCGAACCATCTCCGGGAACGGCTGATGGAGGCCGGTGGTGCCGAACTCCAGCCCTCGCGCCGACGGCTTGCCATTGCGCACGTCGCGCCAGATGTTCAACCAAGGATAATCGCGCGTCTCCCAGACGTAGCCGATGGCGAGGTTCTGCGTTGGCGACAAGGCGGTCACCCAACCGGTTGGGGAATCGATCACGAACGATACCACGTTGGGATTGGGGTTGTCGTGGAGGGTTCGAAACGGCGTGAATCCGGCCTCCAGGCGTGAATCGGGGGCGGACTGTGCAAAGCCCGCCCCGCAATTGGCATCCACGACCGTCGCGTCGTCCAAAAACGGCGGCGCGATGGTTGGATGTTGAACGGCGTTGTAGATCCTGCCTAGCTTTCCAATGTTGGTGATCCGCTCGCGAACACGCAGCACGGCTCCTGAGAGTTCGGCTACGCGTTCGATCCGCAACTGGCCGATCGGAAGCGACGCTTCCATCCGGCCAATCCCCTGGCTGCTGGTGCCGCTGCCTCCCTCGGTGGGAAGAGACTTCCACGAGATCGAAGAGGCTTCGCCGTGGAATGGCATGCCATTTCTCTTTTCCGCCTCAGAAGGTTGGCCCCAGCGATCCATGCATAGAAAATGGCCGCGGGGGCGAGGCAGCGCCGGATTGGCGGTTCCGTTGGAGTCCCAGGACAACGGATTTACATCGTTCGCACGTTCTGTAAATTGAAAGCTGACGAGACTGCCACCGAGAAGGTCGAAGGCTGCGGAAGCTCGCGTGGACTGCAATCTCACGGTCGGGCGATCGGATTTCTGGCCGAAGGCCGTGGCGGTGAGGGCGATAGCAGTGCAGGCGTGCCGGCGGGTCATCATGCTCTACATTCTACGACCACGCCTCCCACGCAAGGAATGGGAAGGATCCTAGTGGGAACCGCCTACCCGGCGCGCAATACAGGGGGAAGGCAACGGGCAGAGGGTCCCCGCGAGGATGGCACTGCTTCCGCGAACGCCTTTCGACGCTGCTCGCTTGCAGAGTCTCCAGCATTGGCGGCCTTGCGGCCTTAACGCTGGCCCGGTGGACCTAACCAAAGCACTGGGGCATTGGTTAGAACGCCACCCTGGTACAGGGAGGGCTTGGCATACGACGAAGCCCGTCTAAAAGCTAACATCTACTCTCAAACCTCCTTTCCACTGAAGTAGGTTGCAAGCAGGTTGCCAAAATCAGGCGGTCTTGCGGCTGGAGAAGCGGAAGACGCTTTCGGTTCCCGCTCGCAGCCTTTGTATGTTGCTCTTGTGGCGATAGATAATGAACGCGCCGGCGATCGCCGCGGAAGCTGTTACGGGCCAGGCCGGGTGTTCGATCAGCCAGACGCCGAGGGGAAAAAGTCCACACGCCACGATGGAACCGAGAGAAATATGCCGGGTTGCCCAGACGACGGCGACAAATACGAGTAACACGGCGAACAGAGGCCACGGCGCGAGCCGCAGAAATGCGCCGATGAACGATGCGACGGCCTTTCCTCCCTGAAACTTGAGGAACACGGGAAACGCGTGGCCGGCCATCACTGTCAGCGCCGCCGCGCTCATCCAACCGGGACTTTCCGACGTATAGTGGCCCATCAACCACACGGCGAAATACCCCTTGGCGACAGCCAGCAACAACGTCGCGACGCCGAGCGCGCGGCCTGACGTGCGAAGTACGTTGGTCGCGCCGATGTTGCCGCTTCCCCCGCTG
>JAFDVT010000484.1 GCA_018268875.1 Acidobacteriota bacterium | reverse complement strand
TGGCGCGGCCCGCCCTTCGCAAAACCTTGCATGAAGGCCGCAGTCCCACGGCTTACGAACAGGAAATCCCCAACGGCCTCCGCTTCCGCCTCCGCAACCCGGAAGGCGGACACATGTTCACGGCCTTTAAAAAAGAACCCCTCGCGTCGCAGAGCAGTTCCGTCGAGGCCGTAATAGCCGCGTTCCTCCTGCCCGGGGACACGGCGGCCCTCGACCGTATGTGGCGCTATCAGGATCCGAAAGACGGCGCCTTCCCCTGGTTCAGCCTGCAACTCGAGCCTTGGGAAGGTCCCGAATCGAAGTTCTTCGGCGCGATCCTTGCCGCCGCCGCCGTCCAGAACGCCCCTCCGGAGTACCGCAAGCGCGTGGCCACCCAGATCCGCGACCTGGCCGCGTACCTCGACCGCCATCGCAAGTCGCAGCCACTGCACAATCAGTTGATGTTTCTTTGGCTCAGTAAGCCATTTCTCGATCCGACTGCGCGTAAGGAGATAGTGGAGGCTGCGTGGAAAGTCCAGAACGAGGACGGCTCCTGGACCGGCGACGGGCTCGGACCCTGGTCAAAGCCACTGCGTCCTGGCGCCAACGGCTACGCCACCGCGCTTGCCGCCTACAGTCTGTCGCGTTCGGGCATCCCGTCGAAGGACCCAAGGTTGGCCAAAGCGCTCGCGTGGCTGGCGGCCAATCAGAACCCGGCCACCGGTGGTTGGGACGCCCAGTCGATGAACAAGGACCGCGACTCCGATTCCATGCCCGGCAAATTCATGGCCGACGCGGCCACCTCTTTGGCCGTCCTGGCTCTGACGGAATCGAAGCCGTGAGAAACGCCCTGTTGGTTCTCGTCCTATTGCTTCTCACGTCCTGCCAGAAGCCTCCTGCCGCCGCTGTTGTCCCACATACGTTCGGCGACGCCACTCCGGCGTTACGTGTGTTCCTGGACAAGCGTCCGGAGGTCCCGCTCGGCCGTCCGCAACACTTCTGCATCGTCGAAGGCGCCGGCACAACCGCCTGGGTACGCTGGACCGAAGGCAACATGCTCATCCTGTGGGAACCCGGCGACGAATACCAGATCGCGCGTTCCCGCCGCAAACTCGACCTGGGCAAAGACGTGGTCGCCACCGAAGCCGAAATCGGGGGCAGTACCTATCTCGTGACGCGGCAATGGGTGGACCAAATCCAGCGGGACTGCGAATCGCGCGGCGCAAAATACACAGTGGAGAAAACCAACAATGGCTGAATTTCAAACGATGTCAGGCGCTACGGCTGGAACCAAAGTGACGGGCGTCGCCGGTGATTCGCTGGCCTTGAAGCTTGTGCCCAGCGCCAAGGAACCCATGGCGGACACGATCGCCGCCGTGCCGTCCACGGTCGCGACCATTGCCAACATCGCCCACCGCGCCAAAGCCCATTTTTCGACGTTCCAGATCAAGTGCGTTACCAAAGGCGCGGCCACAGTAACCGCCAGCGCCGCCGGCAAAACGCTCGCGGGACCGCTGTCCGTCGAAGTGCTCGAAAAGCTGGTTCTCCCGGCCTCCAACACCGACGCAGGACTGCTCGCCCGCTTGTTCCTGGCTGAGGTCGCCAGTCCCGGCGCGTCGTCCTGGAAACTGGAGGACGCCAAGGCCTGCATGACGCTCATGCGCATCGTGCTTGAAAATCGTTTGGCCAAGCCGTCGTCGCGCTGGTCGTCGAGCGGCGCCAAGACTCTGGGCGACGTCGTTCGCGCACCCAGCCAGTTCCAAGGGTTTTCCAAGTACCCGACGCTATCCGCCGACGTGCAATCGGTGATCGACGACATCCTGTCGGTAGCGAATAAAGGCGGCGACCGCCGCATGGCCAACAACCGCGCGCACGTGGAAGCGGCCATCGCCGTCGCGTCCGGAGCCAAGCCGGCGGACCCAACCAAAACAGGCCTGTACTGGTGGCGTACGGCAGGCTCCGGCGCGCCGGGTACCGGCATATCCGTCTACAAAACCACCATGGGAAACACCTTCTATCAGGAAGGCGCAAAGTGAACTAACTAGCCCTGGCAGGCCGTCAGTAGGCGCATTTTCAACTGCCCGTGCTCGGCCTCCGGCAGTTGACCGCCGTCTTTCTTCAGATAAAAGACGTCCAGCGCCTTGTGAGCCTCTGTGTCGATCAGCACGACATCGATCTCGCAACCCGCTTCGGAAATCGCGCTCGCCAAGTCGTACAGCAACCCTGGCCGATCCTCCGCCGCAACTTCCACCAGCGTCGCATTCGGAACCGCGTCGTTCGACACGCCGACCTTCGCCGCCAGACGTCCCTTTTGCCGGTGCCCCTTCTTTCGGCTATCCACCAGCCGGGCGACGTCGCTCTTGCCGTTCGCCGTCCGCACCAGCATCCGTTGCAACCGGTCGACCTCTTCCGGGTTCTGTTCCAGGTTGCGGTTCGGATCCTCGAATGCGAAGGTGTCCAGAATCATTCCGCGGGCATTGGCAAACGCCTCCGCCTTGAGGATGTTCAGCCCGAAGCCCGCCAGCGCACCCGCCAGCGACGCGAACAGAAACGTCCGGTCATTCGCCAACACCGTTGCCCGCCACGCCCCATGATGACGGTCCACCGCCACTGCCGCGCCTTCCTCCGCCTGCATCCGCGCGAGCAACACCAGTTGCGCGATCTCCGCCTTCGAATGTGTCCGCAGGAACCGTGCCGGCAGACCCGCTAAGAACGACTGCTCCTCCGCCGTCTCGCCATACTCCGCGATGCGCTCCGTCTCAAGCTCGCGCGTCAGTTCCTCGTGCGTCGACGTGTACACCCGCCACAACTGTTCCAACCGCCACGGCGTCATCGCCCCCGGGTACACTGCGCTGATGTCGGCGTACGTCAGCAGCGTTAGCAGCTTCAGATTCTCGACCGTACCCACTTGTCCGGCCAACTCCCTCGCCGTTGCCGGATCGGACAGGTCCCGCTTGCTCATCAACGCCGAAATCGTCACGTGATGCCGCACCAGGAACTCCAC
>JAFDVT010000483.1 GCA_018268875.1 Acidobacteriota bacterium | reverse complement strand
TGGCGCTGGGTGTTCTACATCAACGTTCCCATCGGCGCCCTGTCCATTTACATGACCCGCCGGTACGTGTTCGACCCGCCGTACATCAAGCGCAGCACCAGCGGCATCGACTACTGGGGCATCGGCATGTTGATCGTCGGCATCGGCGCGCTGCAGATCGTTCTCGACAAGGGGCAGCAGGAAGATTGGTTCGCGTCCACCTGGATCACCGCCTTGCTGTTCATTGCCATCCTGACGCTGGTGATCTTTGTGATGTACGAGCTGTGGATTCGCAATCCCGTGGTGGACTTCCGCGTCTTCAAGGACCGCAGCTATGCCACCGGAACGTTTTTGATGACCATGCTGGGCTTTGCGCTGTACGGCAGCCTGGTCCTGATGCCGCTGTGGCTGCAGATCCTGCTGGGTTACTCATCCTATGACGCGGGGGTGGCGATGGCGCCGCGCGGCATGGGGTCGTTCCTGGCAATGCCCGCGGTCGGACTGTTGATCTCTCGGTACGATGCGCGAAAGCTGCTGGCCACCGGCCTCGGCCTCGGGGCGCTCACGATGTACCAACTCTCGCGCCTGAGCCTCAACGCCGGGTATTGGGACTTTTTCTGGCCGCAGTTTGTGCAGGGCATTTCGTTGGGCTTGCTGTTTGTCCCGCTCACCACGCTCAGCATGGGTAACATTGCGAAGGAACGCATGGGCAACGCGACGAGCCTGTTCAACCTGCTGCGGAACCTTGGCGGAGGCATCGGCATCGCCGCGGTGACGACGATGCAGTCCCGCTTTGTGCAGGCGCACATCAACCGCCTTGGCGAACACATCACCGCGTACGATCCAAAGGCCGTCGCGATGATGCAGAGCCTGGGGCAGGCCACCGGCGCGGACCCGGCCACGGCGAACCATCAGGCCTACGTCATGATGTTCGGGATGGTCGCCAAGCAGGCCACAATCCTGACGTACCTGCAGATTTACCAGGTGCTGGCGATCATCTTTTTGGCCACGATCCCGTTTGTGATGTTGATGCGCCGTCCCAAACCGGGCGGGGAACCGGTGGCCGCACACTAACCCTGTTGTAGCTTGATCGTGCCGCGCAGGTATTCGACGCTGCGCCCGGCGATGCGTACGCGGGAGCCTCGCAGTTCGCAGGACAGTTCGCCGATACGTTTCGAAATCTGGCGCGCGGTCAGGTTCTGCTTGCCCAACCTCGCCGCCCAGTACGGGATCAAGGTGCAGTGCGCCGAACCGGTCACCGGGTCTTCATCCACGCCCGCCTTCGGAGCGAAGAAGCGGGAGACGAAGTCGACGTCCTTGCCGGGCGCCGTGACAATGACGGCGAACCGGTCCACGTGGCCGAGTTCGCGCATGTCAGGCGCTAACGCCGCGATGTCGGCCTCGTTCTTGTACGTCACCAGGTAATCGCGTTCGGACGCCAGGACTTGCAGCGGCCTGCCTCCCAGGGCCTGCTTCAGGCGGCTATCGACGGCGCAGGGTTCCGGAGGGCGGGCAGGGAAATCCATCGCCAGCATTCCGGTTGCCGCGTCGCGCGTGACGACGAGTTCGCCGGACCTGGTTTCGAACACGGCCTTGGCCGCCGAACGATCGATGTGCTGGAAGATGACGTGGGCGGCGGCAAGCGTGGCGTGGCCGCACAAGTCGATCTCCAGGTTCGGGGTAAACCAGCGAAGCTTCCAGCGCTCCTCGCCATTGGGGATGAAAAACGAGGTTTCGGCGAGGTTGTTTTCGGCGGCGATGTTCTGCATCACCGAATCGGCCAGCCAGTCGCGTTCCAAAGGCACGACCGCCGCCGGATTGCCGCCGAACAGGCGCGACGTGAAGGCGTCCACCTGGTAGATGGGCAGTTCCATAACCAACTATAACAAGGGGAAAAGCTAATGGGCGGCGGCGCGGGAGCGGTTCCGTTCCAGGTCCACGAGTTCGTCGAAAATCGCCAGAACCTGTTTACGGTACTGATACACTTTCTGAAAATTCTCGCGGCTGGCTGAATACCCTCTATGGGTTAGCCACTTGTTGATGAGATGGGGTTCGATGTCGATGTCGGACCGTAACGCGTCCGCCGAATGACCCCGCATGAACAAACCATAAAAGAGGGCGGCTTCGCGTTGTGGCGCGAGCGGATCGAAATCATCCATAGGAATCATTCAGGTTCGACCTCCGACTTTCGAAGTATACCGAGGCATTGGAAAACTGGCAACATGTAACGGCGTTCACACGCTTTCAAAAGCCGCAATTCCAGGATGCGCAAGTGGTTACGCGGTTTTTGCACCCGGAAATCCCGGCCTTACGCCACCACCGTGTGGGACGTAAGGAGGCATTTGCCTATGTACAACCAACTCGCGACGCGCGAAGAAGCGCAGCAGATCGCGCAGGCGCTTGGCTCAATCGGCGGCGGTGTGGTCGATACCTACATCCCCGAATACGGCGGGCCATTCACGGCCCCTGAAAACGGTGAAGCAAAGTTCTATCACTTTCGATTCGCCAATGGCGCCGAAGGGTTCAACGTCGGTTTGATCCGGGCGTTTATGCAGTACAGCCCCATGCGGTGGCCGACGATGATCGCTACCGAAGTGGAAGCGGCCCGTAAGGTAGCGGACTAACCTCAACCGCGGTTGCCGCCTGGCGGTCCTTCGGTGAAACGGAGGGCCGCCGCCGGCATACCAGTTCGTCCCATTCGACTTCAAGCCGGGCGCCGAGCGTCTGGTTCTGCTTTTCCCAGGTGGACAGGGCGTCGAGACAAGCGTGGTCGATGTGGTGGAGGGCGTCGAAATGGACGTGCAGTTGCGTGGAACCGGGAAGCGCGTCCAGAGTCTCGGCAAGCCGGGGCAGGGACAGGAACGTCGCCGATCCGGTGAGCGTCATGTCCACGCGAGGCGTGTCCGGCACGGGCCGCACCTCGATTTCCAGGTGTGTGGCGTCGTGCAGCATCTTGGCCGCCGACAAACCGATGCCGATCAGTACGCCCGTGAGCAGGTCGAACACGACAATGCCGCCGACCGTTGACGCGTAGATCGCCAGGGGAACCCGGCCGTACTGGCGCAGGTCGCGGATGTTGTCTAGGTTCACCAGCTTGAGGCCCGTGAACACCAGGATCGCCGCCAGGCTCGAGGCTGGAATCAGCCGCAGGATCCCTGGCAGGAAGACGGCGAAGGCCAGAATCCAGACACCATGCAGCACCGCGGACCAGCGGCTTTGTGCCCCCGCGTCGATGTTCGCCGCGCTGCGTACGATCACGCCGGTCATCGGCAAGCCGCCAAGCGTTCCGCACAGTACATTGCCAAAGCCTTGCGCCGCCAATTCCCGGTCGAACCTCGCCCGGGGACCATTGTGCATCCGGTCCACAGCTAC
>JAFDVT010000482.1 GCA_018268875.1 Acidobacteriota bacterium | reverse complement strand
TGGCGCTTGCCGCCGATCGGTTCGCCTTCAAACGCGATGCTAAAGTTTGAAGATGAAAAAAGCGGTTGCGGTCCTGGTGTGCTGCTCGTTTTTGCTTCCTGCCGCCGACATTGAGGCGGACTACCGGGAAGTTTCCCAAAAAATCATAGACGCGGCGCTGGCCGATCAGGAAGGGCTCGACCGGTTGCAATACCTGTGCGACCGCATCGGGCACCGGTTGAGCGGTTCGGCATCGCTCGAAAAGGCGATCGAATGGTCGGCGGCGGAGATGAAGAAGGCCGGGCTCACCAATGTGCAAACGCCGCCTGTGAAAGTGCCGCATTGGGTGCGCGGGAACGAATCCGCGACGATGCTGGCCCCGACGGTGAAAAAGCTGCCGATGCTGGGGCTGGGAATGAGCGTGGGTACGCCTCCCGAAGGCATTACGGCGGAGGTTGTGACGGCGGCTTCGTTCGACGAACTGGCGGCGCTGGGCAAGGACAAAGTGCAGGGCCGGATCGTGCTGTTCGACCCGGTGTGGGAAGGCTACGGACAGACCGTCATTTACCGGGCCACGGGAGCCTCGCGCGCGGCGGAACTGGGCGCCGTCGGGATGCTGGTTCGTTCGATGACCGGGCGGAGTCTGGCGACGCCGCACACCGGGGCGTTGAACTACATCGCGGGGGTGGCCAAGATTCCGGCGGCGGCGATCACGGTGGAAGACGCGGCGCTGATCCATCGTCTGGCCAAAGACGGCGTTCCGGTGCGGGTAAACCTCAAGATGGAGGCCAAGACGTTGCCGGATGCCGATTCGCACAACGTGATGGGGGAGATTCGCGGGAGCGAGAAGCCGGAGGAAGTGGTGGTGCTCGGCGGGCACATCGATTCGTGGGATGTCGGGCAGGGCGCCAACGACGACGGCAGCGGCATCATCGCGGCGTTTCAGGCGGTGGCGCTGATCCAAAAGCTAGGGCTGAAACCGAAACGTACGATCCGGGTAGTTTTTTGGGTAAATGAGGAAAACGGCGGCGCGGGCGGACGGGCGTACCGGGCGATGATCGGCGACGAGGCGAAGAATCATGTGGCGGCGATCGAGATGGATGGCGGCGCGGAAAAGCCGCTTGGGTTCGGGTACGGCACGGGTGGCGCGCAGCGGCGCAGGACCACCGTGAATGCGCCGGCGACCCCGGTGAAGCCGACCAGCGCGGCGTCGTTCCAGCGGGCGGTGGACATCGGTAAGCTGTTGAGCGGGATCGGCGGTGGAAAGATGAATCCGGGTGGCGGCGGGGCGGACATCGCGCCTCTACTCGCGGCGGGAGTGCCGGGATTCGGCGTGCAGACGGGCGGCGGACACTACAACGACTGGCACCACACGGATGCGGATACTTTCGACAAAATCGTACCATCCGAGTTCCGCGCGAACGTCGCTTCGCTCGCCGTTCTCAGCTTTGTGTTGGCTGATATGCAGGAGCGAATCGGTTTAATCGAATAAATTCGAGGTACCACCCGTTTTTTCCGGGGGTAGTTCCGGGTAAACGTATGGTAAACTAGGCCACTCCTGATGTTGACGAAACAGTCGACGCAGGCGATATCACAAATTAGGGACCTTTGTTGCTTTGGGTCCACTCGGAGGAAGTGTGTTATCTACTTCGCAGACGCTGCGAACGTTAGTGTTCGCGGCGACTCTATCTTGCGGCCTACAAGCCGATGCCGTTTATGATTCGGGAACTGTGACGTTCACCGGTTCAGAATCCACTCTCGTGAGACGTCCTTACCGCGATGCCGTGCCATCGGATTGGTCGGTGGTGAACCCGTGGCCCGGACTCGCGTCGAACGCGGGGCCGTTTTTGTATAAAACGCTCAACGTGCCGGTGATTTCTTCGACCATCAACACGTACGTCCAAGTCATCGTCGACGACCCGGGGACGGCTGTATTTGTCAGCGCCTATCGCGATAGTTTCACCCTAGCGAGCGGCTCGCCCACTGGCACGAACTACCTGGGAGACGAAGGGAGCAGCGGCAATCCGTTCAACAACCCGAATTTTTTCAGTTTCGTGCTTCCCGCGAATTCCTCGCTGGTGCTTTTGGTGAATACAACGACGGCTGGCACCACGGGTGGCGCGTCGTTCAAGATTAATTTGGAAGCCTTCTCGAGCTCGGACTACGATCCGCTTCCGTCCGCGGCCGTACCGGAACCGGTAAACATCGGCCTCAGTGTTTCGGCGATTGGGCTGGCGCTACTGGCGCGCCGCCGCCAAGTTCAGGGAGGTTCGCGGTAATGAGGAATTTTTACTATCGCCTTTCCGCGGGAGCCGTTGTTGTGCTGGCTTCCGGAATCGTCGCGCAGGCGCAGATTACGCAACAAGGCGCCGCGCAGATCAACGAAATTTTGCAGATCAAGTCCACGATGAGCGCGGAACAGCGGAAGATGGATTCGACGCTGGCCTGGCAATCGCTCAAGGCGCAAGGGCGTCTCCCGTCCTGGATTGGCGCGATCGTCGGCGACCGCGGGGTGGGACGTGCAAGCGTCGAAATCCGCGGCACCGTGTCGGATTCGCTGACGCAACTCATCAACGATGTGGGCGGCACCATCGATTCCTATAGCGTAGGGTCGAACCTGATCAAGGCCTCGATTCCGGCGTATGAAGTCGAACGTGTGGCGCAGAGCGCGGACGTCCGGCAGATTGCCTCCACTCCCGGCGCGACGACCAACAGCTACAGTCCGGGCAACGTGCATCCCATCATCCGGCTGCAGGATCCGCTGTACCGGCGTTGGGAGGAGCGGAAGCTGGCGAAGGTGGAAAACCGCCGCTGGAACCGCGACCTGCCGTTGCTGGCATCAAACGGGTTGATCCCCTCGATCTTCGCGTGGTTTGCCGACGCGTCCACGCGCGCGGCCGTCGGCGCGTTGACCTCGCAGGGCTACATCACGCATCGCGCGAATTATGTCATCAACACGCTGGGTATCAACGGCAGCGGAGTGAAGGTCGGAGTTCTGTCGGATTCGGCTCGCGCGGCTCGCGTGTCGACGCTGATCCAGTCGGGCGACCTGCCGGCGAACACGGTGGTGCTGCCTGGCCAGGAAGGCCCGAGCAACGGCAGCGACGAAGGTACGGCCATGATGGAGATCGTTTCCGACATGGCGCCCGGGGCGCAGTTGTTCTTCGCCTCGGCGTTTAACAGCGTCGATTCGTTTGCGGCGAACATCATCGCGTTGAAGGACGCCGGCTGCACGATCATCGTCGACGATGTCAGCTATTACAACGAAGGCGTCTTCCAGGATGGACCGATTGCGCAGGCTGTCAACACGGTTACCGCGGCGGGCGTAACGTATCTGTCGTCGGCCGCCAATAGCGGCAATAAAACGCAAGGTACGTCGGGTACATGGCAGGGCGACTTCGCAAACGGAGGCGTCGCTCCGGGTGGACCGCTTGCCGGTTATACGCTTCACGACTGGGGCGGTGGTGTTACCACGAACACGGTTACCTCGGCTTCCGGCAGCCCGATTGCCTTGAAGTGGTCCGACCCGCTGGGCGCGTCGAGCAACGACTACGACTTGTTCATTTTGGACAGCACGAACTCGGCTGTCCGGTCGTTCGCCGCCGGTTTCCAGACCGGCTCGCAGGACCCGGCGGAAATCGCAAACGGGACGAACGTCCGGGTGGGTGACAATATTACGGCGCTCAAGTGGGCCGGCGAGGACCGGGCGTTGCACCTGGCCACGAACCGTTCGCGCATCGCGATCAACACCGATAGCGCGGTATACGGCCATAACGGCGGGGCCAACACGGTTTCCGTCGCCGCGGTGTTTTGGAATAGCGCGCGTCGTGGAACGGTTCCGTTCATCGCGGGGCCGTCCTACACCACCGAAACGTTCAGCTCGGACGGTCCGCGGCGGATCTTCTATCAGCCCGACGGCACGCCGATTACGGCTGGCAACGTGTTGATTGGAACGAACGGCGGTACGGTGCTGCAAAAGCCGGACATCACGGCGGCGGACGGCGTCTATACCAAGACTCCGGGCTTCCTGCCGTTTTACGGTACGTCGGCCGCGGCGCCTAGCGCTGCCGGTATTGCCGCTCTGGTGAAGCAAGCCCGTCCGAATTACACCCCTGCGCAGGTGAAGGCCGCGTTGTACGCCAACGCGCTCGACATCATGGCAACCGGGGTGGATCGCAATTCCGGCCGCGGCATCACGATGGCGGATGCGGCAGTGGCTTACGCGCGTTCGCATTAAGTAACACCAGATACAAACCCAAACCAAAGGCCCAGGGCGGACATCCGCTTTGGGCCTTTTGTACTTGGAGGACAGTACGTAGCGGCGTGCAGTTCCATGCCCTATAAATGCAGCATGGAACAACATCCTTCGGACCGGTCGTTCGGACTGACCGTGGGCGGCGTGCTGGTGGCCGCCGGGATCTGGAGGGCTCCGGAGATCGCGCTGCCCGGGGTGGTGCTGGTGCTGCTGGGGCTGGTTCGGCCCGCCGCGCTACACACGCCCAACCGCTTGTGGATGCGCATGTCGCACGCCATCGGCCGCGTCACCAATCCGGTGATGACCGCGCTGTTGTTCTTCTGTATTGTGACGCCGCTTGGGTTTGCGATGCGGCTGTTCGGATACGATCCGCTGCACCTGCGGTTCGACCCGGCGGCGGAATCCTATTGGGCGCCTCGCGATACTTCATCCACCACCGACATGAGGAATCAATTCTGACATGACCGATTTCGCACGCGAGCTTTGGGCCTACGCCGGGGCAAGAAAGAAGTTCTGGCTGTTGCCGGTTCTGATTCTGATGACGATTTTTGGCGGCATGCTGATACTGGCGCAGACTTCCGCCGCCGCGCCGTTCCTGTACACGCTGTTCTAGACACATGCGAATTCTGGGGATTTCCGCGTATTATCACGACAGCGCCGCCGCGCTGATCGAAGACGGCCGCATTGTGCGGGCCGCGCAGGAAGAGCGCTTTACGCGAAAGAAGCACGACGCCTCGTTCCCCAGCCACGCGATTGAGTTCTGCACCGATGGCGATTACGCGTCGATCGATTCGGTGGCGTTTTATGACAAGCCGTTTCTGAAGTTCGAACGGCTGCTGGAGACATACCTCGCTTTTGCGCCGCGCGGATTGCGGTCGTTCCGGACGTCCATGCCGGTGTGGATTGGCGAAAAGCTATTTCAGAAACGCAACCTGTTGCGGAGCCTGCGCCGCCTCGACGACGGCAAGGATTGGGAAGCGCGCCTGCTGTTTGCCGAACATCACCAAAGCCATGCCGCGAGCGCGTTTTACGCGTCGCCGTTTGAGCGCGCGGCCGTGCTGACGTTGGACGGCGCCGGCGAATGGACCACAACGTCGCTTGCCTCTGGCGATGGGAACCGTCTGAAGTTCCTGCGCGACATTCCGTTTCCACATTCGCTGGGCCTGCTGTATTCGGCCTTTACGTACTACACGGGTTTCAAGGTCAATTCCGGCGAATACAAGCTGATGGGCCTTGCGCCATATGGGGAACCTCGCTTTGCGCAGCACATTCGCGAGCATCTGATCGACGTCAAGCCCGATGGGTCGTTCCGGTTGAACATGCGGTACTTCGATTACTGCACGGGGCTTCGGATGACGAACCGGCATTTTGAAAGGCTGTTCGGCGAACCGGTTCGCCGCGCCGATGAGCCGTTGACGCAGTTCCATATGGACGTCGCGGCGTCGGTGCAGCAGGTGTTGAACGATGTGCTGCTGCGGCTGACGCGATCCATCGCGCGGGAAACCAAGATGCGCAATCTGTGCCTGGCGGGCGGCGTCGCGCTCAACTGCGTCGCGAATGGCCACATCCTTCGGGACGGACAGTTCGAAAACGTATGGGTTCAGCCCGCGGCGGGAGATGCGGGAGGCGCGTTGGGAGCGGCGCTGGCCGCGTACTACCAACACCACGGCGCACCTCGCGCGGTGTCGCCCAACACGATGCGCGGCAGCTATCTTGGCCCGTCGTTCGAACAGCAGGAAACGGAGCGCCGGTTGCGCATGGCGGGCGCTCGCTTCAGTGTCTGCCGTACGGACGATGAATTGCTGGAGAAGTGTTCCACGTCGATTGCCGAAGGCCAGGCCGTGGGATGGTTTCAAGGCCGAATGGAGTTCGGGCCGCGAGCGCTGGGCGCGCGGTCGATACTGGGCGACGCGAGGTCGCCGGCGATGCAGTCCACTCTGAACTTGAAGGTGAAGTATCGCGAATCGTTCCGGCCGTTCGCGCCTTCCGTGCTGAAAGAACGGGCTTCGGAATGGTTCGCTCTGGACGCGGAAAGTCCGTACATGCTGCTGGTGGCGGACGTGCATCCGGCGAAGCGTCGCGAGATGACGGAGGCCCAGAAAAGCCTGTTCGGCATCGAGAAATTAAACGTACAGAGGTCGGCGATTCCGGCGGTGACGCACGTCGATTATTCGGCGCGCGTGCAGACGGTGGATCGCGAAACCAACCCGCTGTACCATGCTCTGCTGTCGAAGTTCGAACAGAAGACCGGGTGTCCGGTGATCGTCAACACAAGCTTCAACGTACGCGGCGAACCCATCGTGAACACGCCGGAAGACGCATTCCGCTGCTTCATGGGCACGGAGATAGAGGCTCTTGCGATTGGCCGTTGCTGGCTGCGCAAAGCGGATCAGGACCCGGCGCTGCGGCAGAATTACGAAACCGCATTTGTACCCGACTAGCGGGGGCGCTTAGTCGTCGTTGTCCGACGAACTGGTGACCTTGAGCACGGCGAGGAAGGCTTCCTGCGGGATTTCGACCTTGCCGACGCGCTTCATGCGGCGCTTGCCTTCCTTCTGCTTTTCGAGCAGCTTTTTCTTGCGCGTGATGTCGCCGCCGTAGCACTTGGCGAGGACGTTCTTGCGGATGGCCGAGATCGTTTCGCGCGCGATGACTTTCGCGCCGATCGCCGCCTGCAGCGGGATTTCGAACATCTGGCGCGGGATCAGTTTGCGCAGGCGCGCGATCAATTCCTTGCCGCGTTCGTAGGCAAAATCGCGATGCACGATCATCGACAACGCGTCCACCGCTTCGCCGGCAACGAGCACGTCCAACTTCACCATCGGCGACGTGCGATGGCCGGACAGATGGTAGTCGAGCGAGGCGTAGCCGCGGGAGGCCGACTTCAGCCGGTCGTAGAAATCCAGAACGATTTCGTTCAGCGGCAGTTCGTACATGATGAGCACGCGGCCGCCGCCCATGTATTCGAACTTCTTCTGAATGCCGCGTTTTTCCTCGAGAAGTTTGAGGATTTCGCCGATGTATTCTTCGCGCGTGATGATGCTGGCGTCGATGATCGGCTCATCGATGTGGTCGATTTCGGTGGTCGGCGGAAACTTCTGCGGGTTGTCGACTTCGATCACCGTGCCGTCGGTTCGCGTGATGTTGTAACGCACGCCGGGCGCTGTGGTGATGAGGTCGATGTTGAATTCGCGTTCCAGGCGTTCCTGCACGATTTCGAGGTGCAGCAGGCCGAGGAAGCCGCAGCGGAAGCCGAAGCCCAGCGCGGCTGAATTCTCAGGCTCGAAGTTGAATGCGCTGTCATTCAGGCGAAGCTTTTCGAGCGCCTCGCGCAACAGGCCGTGTTCGTGCGATTCCACCGGGTACAAGCCGGCGAACACCATCGGTTTTACTTCCGAAAAACCGGGTAGCGGTTCGGCGGCCTTGTTGTTGGCGTCGGTGATGGTGTCGCCGATCTGCGCGTCCGAAATGGTCTTGATGTTCGCGCTGAGGTAGCCGACTTCGCCTGCGGACAGCACCGGATGCGGGATGGCCTTGGGCGACTGGTAGCCGAGGTTTTCCACCTCGTACGTCTTGCCGTTGGACATCAACTGGATCTTCTGGCCAAGCCGCATCGTGCCCTGCACTACGCGAACCAGAATGATGACGCCGCGGTACGGGTCGAACCAGGAATCGAAGATCAACGCCTGTAGCGGTGCTTCCGGATCGCCCTTTGGCGGGGGCACCAGCA
>JAFDVT010000481.1 GCA_018268875.1 Acidobacteriota bacterium | reverse complement strand
GTGTCCGACGCCGGCTGGAGGCTAACCGGTATCTTCCTCGCCACCATCGCCGGTTCCATCATCCGGCCCATCCCCGGCGCGGCCCTCGTCCTCATCGCCGTGACGCTCACCGCCGCCGTCGGTGGATTGACCATCAAACAGGCGCTCGAAGGCTATTCTGATCCTTCGGTCTGGCTCGTACAAGCCGCGTTCTTTATCTCCCGCGCGCTCATCGAAACCGGACTCGCCCGCCGCATCGCGCTGTTTTTCGTCCGCCTCTTCGGCAAGAGTTCGCTCGGCGTGTCGTATGCCTTGACGCTGTCGGACCTCGTCCTCGCGCCCGCCATTCCGGCCAACGGCGCACGTACCGGAGGCGTGATTCTGCCCATCGTGCGGTCCATTGCCGAACTCTACGGTTCCTCGCCCGGCGCCACCGCGAACATCCTCGGCTGCTTTCTGTTCACCGCTGTTTACCAGGGCATCTGCGTCAGCGCCGCGATGTTTTACACCGGGCAGGCCAGCAACCCGCTCGCCGCGCAAATGGCCAAGACCCTGGGAGTCAACATCACCATCGCCAGTTGGTTTACGGCAGGTGTCGTACCTGGGCTGCTGTCGGTGCTGATCGTCCCGTGGATCGCCTTGAAGCTGAACCCGCCGGAGGTGAAGCACACCCCGCAGGCGGCCGAGTTCGCACGCGGCGAACTGCGCAAGATGGGCGCCCTCAGCGGCAGCGAAAAGGTCGTGGGACTCGTCTTCCTCGCCGTCTGCGCGTTGTGGATTCAAGGCCGCATCGACGTGACGGTAACGGCGCTATCCGGCGCGATGGTGTTACTTCTAACCGGCGTGCTGGACTGGCGCGACGTCCTCAAAGACGAAATCGGTTGGGACATCTTTATCTGGTATGGCGGGATGCTTCGGCTAGGCAAAGCGTTGGGCGAAACCGGCGTGCCCACCGAGTTCGCCAAGGCCGTGGGCGAGGTGCTGGGCGACGCCTCGTGGCCCGTGCTCTTCAGCGTGGCGCTGCTCGTCTATTTCTACGCCCACTACGCCTTTGCATCGATCACCGCGCACTTGCTTGCGATGTACGTGCCATTCGTTTCGGTGCTGCTGGCCAAGGGCGCGCCGCCGGCGCTTGCCGCGTACGCCTTCGCCCTGTTTGCGAACCTTTCCGCGGGACTCACCAACTACGGCACCACGCCATCGCCGATGTTCTTCGCCCACGGCTACGTCCCGCTCCGGACCTGGTGGAAGGTTGGCTTTGTGTGCTCACTGGCCAACCTTGCCATCTGGTCCACGGCGGGGTTCGCGTGGTGGAAGTTCCTTAAGCTGTGGTAGCGGCCGTCGCGTCCAGGCGGCCCATCTTGCCAGCCTGGTAGTCGCGGAACGCCTGCACGAGTTCCTCGCGAGTGTTCATCACGAAGGGACCATGCTGCGCCACAGGCTCGTCGATCGGCTCACCGGTCAGCACCACCAGCTTGGAGGCCTTCGCGGCGTCGATCTTCAACTCCGAAACGCCCTTGGGAATCAGCGCCAGCATCGCCTCTCCGGCGAACTTGTGCGCGCCGTCGAGCGTCACGTCGCCGTTCCGCAGAAAGACCATCGTGTTGTAAGCCGGGTTCAACGTCACCGTGCCGCTGTCGCCCGCCTGCAGTTCCATGTCGTACACGCCGACCGGTGTGTAGGTCGCCGCCGCACCTTTGTTGCCTTCGTAATCCCCGGCGATTACGCGCATGAAGCCCTGCGCGCCAAACGGGATCACCGGAATGTTCGCCGACTCGAGCGTCTGGTACCGGGGCGCCGACATCTTCACAGACTTCGGCAAGTTCACCCAAAGCTGGATCATCTCGAAGTCGCCGCCGCGCTTGGTGAACTCGGGATCGTGCATTTCCTCGTGCACGACGCCGGACGCGGCGGTCATCCACTGTACGTCGCCCGGACGCACGACGCCCGACGCGCCGCTCGAATCGCGATGCGCCACCGAACCCTGGTAGGCGATGGTGACGGTCTCAAAGCCGCGGTGCGGATGCTCTTCCACCCCGCGCGGTTGGTCGGAAGGCTCAAAGCGCGCCGGACCCGCGTAGTCGAGCAGCAAAAACGGGCTCAGCCTCGCGTTTCCCAGTCCATTGGACGGGAAGAGGTTGCGAACGGGGAACCCGTCGCCCACCCAGTAGCTGGCTCCGTGGGGAAGAATCTGAATCATGTCCCTTTGATGCACAAACCCGGTAGAAAGATCCATGCGCCCCCGCTACCATGAAGGGTTGCAGGAACATCCCCAGCGTATTCTGGTCCGCTCCACCAATTGGGTCGGCGATGCCGTCATGTCGATGCCCGCGCTCGAAGCCCTCCGGTTTCAGTACCCGGAAGCGCACATCACGATCCTGGCGCGTCCCGCCGTAGCCGAGCTGTACGCGGGCTCGCCCGTGTGCGACCAGGTGCTGCTCTACAAGCCCGAAACCTGGAAGGACCGCTGGCGTCTGTCCCGCGTCCTCAAGCTCGTTGTGTTCGACACGGCGATCCTGCTTCCGAACTCGTTTGAATCGGCAATCGTGCCGTTCCTGGCGCGCATTCCCCGCCGCATCGGTTACGCGCGCGACGGCCGCAGCCTGCTGTTGACCGACGCGATTCCCGCGCCCCCTCGCGACGGCGTCACCCATGAACGCTACTACTACCTGGAATTGCTCCACCGCGCCAACCTGATCCCCAACGTCCCGTCCGAGGCCCGCGTACGCCTCCCGTGCGAGCCTCGCGATCCGCAAGCGTTGATCGGCATCAGTCCTGGGGCGGCGTATGGAACCGCCAAGCGCTGGCATGCGGCGTCCTTCGCGGAAGCCGCTGCGAATTTGGCGCAGACCCTGAACTGCCGTGTCGCGGTCTTTGGCACGCCCGCTGAAGCGGACGTCTGCGCGGAGGTTGCGCGGCTCCTGCAGGCCCGTCACATCGACGCCGAAAGCTACGCCGGCAAAACCAACCTGCGCGAGTTCATC
>JAFDVT010000480.1 GCA_018268875.1 Acidobacteriota bacterium | reverse complement strand
CCGCTTCCTGGTCCGGACGTCCCGTCACACGCTGCCGGAAGATGCCAAGCCCGCTGACATTCTGCGTGCTCGTCAACTCCGCCCAGCCCTGGCTCAGCGTCGTAGTCGTACCCGTCGTCACGATCGTCCGCGAACCGCCCACCGGGATCGTGCCCGACAGAGATTCCAGACGTCCGGTCTCGCCTTCAAACGGCAGAGCCAGTGTCCCGTCGTTCGAATAGAACCGCAGCGTGTAGGAAGCCGGAACCGTGTCCAGATTCACCAGCGTGATGGTCGTACGCCAGCCGCCGCCATCGGCGATCTGCGCCAGAATCTGGCGTCCCGCCGGAGCCACCGACACGACGTTGAACGTCACCGGAATCGTCAGCGGACTGTTCAACACCCCGGCCGACGTAATCACCACCGTGCCCGTGTAGGTACCGGCGATCAAGCCCGTCGGATTCGCCGAAATGGTGATCTTGCCGCCGGTCGTTCCGGTCGGCGGATTCACCGTCAGCCAGTTGCCGCCGTTGATCGTCGACGCCACGGCCGTGTAGCCGGAGGCGCCCGCCGTGATCGTTACTTCCTGCGTCATGACGGTCGTCGAACCAGGCGTGGTCGCCAGCGTAACGCTTGCGGGCGTTGCCGTCAGCGACGGAGCCGTCACCGTAAAGGTCACCGGAATCTGCACCGGGCCGTTGGACACGCCGGAAGCGGCAATGCCGATCGAACCGGAGTAAATCCCCGGTGCCAGACCCGCGCCGTTCACCGACACCGTAACCGTGCCCGGCGTCGAACCGCTCTGCGGATTCACGCTCAGCCAGCTACCGCCGGAAATCGTCGAGGTCGTCAGCGTGTAGGCGCCCGTGCCGCCCACCGAAGTCAGCGTCAGAGCCTGCGTCGCCGGAACCCCGCCGCCCGAAGGCTGCGTAAAGCTCAGCGCCGTCGGCGCGACACCCAACGTGGCGTTCGGCTGCACCGTCAGGCGCACCGGAACCGTGGTCGGCGTCGCGACATTCTGCACCGAAACCTGAATCGTCCCTTCGTACGTGCCAGCGGGCAATCCAAACGGCAGAACCTGCACGCTGATGCTCGCCGGCGTATTGCCCGACGTCGGACCCGCCAGCAGCCAGCCCGTCCCACCCGTTGTGGTGGACACATTGGCCGTGAACGGACGCGAACTGCCATCGGTCATAACCACGGTCAGATTGGTCGACGGCGGCGGATTGCCGTTCACAAAAGCCGTCAGGTTCAGCAGTGTCGGCGTGACGTTGAACAGCGCCGATTCGGACACATTCAGAATCACGTCCAGCTTCGGCGACGTCGGCGGAACCGGCGAGAACCCGGCTTGCGGCGCAAACGTTACCGTCGCCCGGTACTGCCCGGCGGCCAGCGTCGCCAGCGCCAACGGGCTCAGTCCCAGCGTGATCGAACCCGGCGTCGTGCCCTGCGTGATCGAGCCGCTCAGCCAGTTCACATTTTCCGGCGTGATCGACGTGATCGACGACACATAAGCGTAGGAGGCGCCGCTGCTCGTGATGTTCACAATCTGGTTCGAAGGCGTCGTCTGGCCTTTCTGGTAGTTGAACGTGATCGTTCCCGGATCCACCGAAATCGACGTGCTGCCGCTCACCACCAGCTTCACCGGAATCGTAACCGTGTTGCCCGGACCCGACACCGTGATCTGGCCGCTGTAGGTGCCCGGGGCCAGGCCCGTCGCATCCACAAAGCCCTGCACCGTTCCGGGAACCGCGCCGATCGAAGGACCGGCCGTCAACCACGAACCGCCATTAAACGTCGTAACGGAAGGCGTAAAGCCCGCGCCGGCCACCGTCGAGGTAACCGCGATCGCCGGCAACGCCTGCACCAGGCTCGAAGCGGCGCCGCCCGTGTTCACCGACAGCGAGACGCTTTCCGGCGACACGCTGATAATCGGCTGGTCGGTAACCGTGAACGAAACCGGTACGATCACCGCCTGTCCCAACCCGCTGGCCGGCGCGATCTGAATCGAACCGTTGTAGGTGCCATTGGGCAGACCCGCGGGATTCATCGAAACGTCGATCGTTCCGGGGCTCGTTCCGATTTGCGGCGTAATGATTAGCCACCCCGCCGGCGTCGAGGTCGGAGTAGCCGTAAACGGCTGCGCCGTCGCCGAGGCGAGCGTCAACTGCCGCGTCACCGTGGACCCGTTCCGGAGCGCCGCCACGTTCACCGCCATAGGGCTCACCGTCACGAACGGGCTCGCGCTGACCGTCAACGAAACCGCCACGTTCACCGTCGTCATATTAGGAGCGGTAATCGCCACTTGACCCGTATAGGTGCCAGCGCCCAGCGAACCGGAGTTCACTCGCGCCACGACCACGCCCGGCGTCGTGTTGCCGGACGTAATCACCTGCAGCCAGGAACCGCCGTCAGTAGTGGTGCCAGTGGCCGTAAAGCCAGTGGACGAACCGGTGCTGTTCACAAAAATCAGCTGCTCGTCGGAACCTGCGTCCACGGCCACGCCGGTGCTACGCCGGAATGTCAGGTTCTGCGGACTCACCGAAAGCTGCGCCTGCGCGACGACGTTGAGCGTCACGCTCACCGACGCCGAGTTGAAGCCCGCGCCACTGATCAGAATGCTGCCGGTATACGTACCGACCGGAAGATTGGTGCTGTTTGCCGTCACCGTAACTTTGGAAGGCGTGGTCGCGCTCAGCGTCGACACGCTCAACCAGTTCCCGCCCGACAGCGTCGACGCGGTGATGTTCGTCGTCAGGGGCGTTTCGCCCCCGTGCCGGATCGCGATCGACTGGGCTGCCGGAATGGCGCCACCCGCGGTCGCTGAAAATGTCAATTGATTGGGCCCGGTCAGAAGGACCTGAGCCGATAGAGGCAAGGCTGCCAGAAAGCATAGAGCACTTGCGATGCTTCTCATTGAGTTGATAACTCCTCCACGCGGCTGTTCAATACGAAATCTACTAACAGGCGCGGATAGCCGCAGTGGCTGAAAGGGACGCAGGCGCTTCTACCCGGAGTATCGCACGAACCCGCGACGTTCGTACAATTCCCGCAGAGTAAAAGATGGGGGCATTGGGTCCGATCTGTGTGCCTGCGTAATGCGCCACCGGTACTTCCGCAAATCTATAGACCCTCCAGAGAGGCTTTTCGTACAGTAGCGCAAGAAAAAGTTCTTTACATCTTTTGCGGGGCAATCTGGAGATATTTTTGAATCTTCGGCTCCAAATTCGCCAAAAGGGTTTGGTTTTCTATATCTTCCAGGCCGGAAACCACATACACCAGGTGTCCGTGGGTCTCACAACCGGCAATCGAGAACCGAATGGTTTTTGCCGCTTCGATTTTCGGCAATTCCTCGCCCTTCTGCTTGCGGGTGACGATCAGCGAAACCAGTTTGGCGTCGCCATCGGTGAGCGCGACGTGCAGATACGGCCGCCCGCGGAACTGGCAGCGATGGCACATCGCCACCCGGTACCCGCCGGGAATCGCGCTCGAAACGGCCTCGACGAGCAGCGGGTCCTCGAGCGGTCCGCTGTGGTGCGCGAGGCCCCGTTGCAGTGTGCAATGGATGTGGTCGGCCAGCCCCGGGCGTAGCGACGCGGGAGCCAAAAGCGTTTCCACCTGCCCGGCGTCCGGGACAAATATTGCAATTAGCAATATTGCAGCGAACGTCGCCGCGGCCGCGATCCAAGCTGTTCGCCGGCCGTTCGGGCGTCGAAGGGAGGACCGTACGCGGTATTCCAACTGCGCGGGCATGTCGACCGGATCCGACCGGACGGCGCCCCGCAAACGCGAAAGATATTGTTGTTCCTGTGGATCGTTCATTGCAGCGTTAGCGGCGCCTCCGTCAAAAAGGTTCGTAACTGCCGTCTGGCGCGGCTCAGGCGCGACATCACGGTTCCAGCGGGAATGCCGAGCACTTCCGCGGCTTCCTTGTAAGAGAATTCCTCGACATCCACGAGCAGGACAATCGTGCGGGCGTCCACCGTCAGGCGGTCGAGCGCGCCCAGCAGGTCGGCATCGGAAATCGCCTCGCCGACGGGCGGAACGTACACCGGGTCCCGTTCGATGGGACGCTCAAACCGGTCCTGAATCCGGCGCCAAAGCCGCCGCTGGTGGCTGATCCGGTAGAACAGAATCTTCATCAGCCAGGCGCGGCAATTGGTCCCTGGCTGATAGCGATGAAACGACTTCCATGCCTCCAGATACACCTCCTGCGTCAGGTCCTCGGCCCGACCTGGGTCGCCGACGACGCGCCGCGCTGCGCGGTAGATATCTGGCATGTGAGGCATCGCCTCGGTTTCAAAATCCAAGCGTTTATTTAGAGGGCGGAGCAGGGTTCAGGATCTTGGCGACTTCGCCGGCGTCGGTACGCCCGCCGTGCGACATGCTGACCTTCGAAAAGAACACTTTGCCATCCTTCGCGATCAGATAGGTAGACGGATACGCCGTCTCCTTGGGAGCATCCCAGCGGATTCCATACAGGTTCGTGAACTTGTAATCCGGGTCGAGAAGCAGATCGAAGTTCGCCGGCAGGGACTTGTCGGCGGCAAACTCCTTTGCTCTCGCTTCGAGATTGTCCGGCGGACCGGGGTAGACAAAGAGCACGCGTTCGCCCTCAAAGAGGCGCTGGTTGCGGATGAAGTCCTGCACTTGCCGGTTGCAAAGGGGGCACTGGTAGCCGGGAAAGCCGCGCAGTACAACGAGTGTCACAGGTCCATGTTTGAGTTCGTTGGAAAGCCGGACCTCGGTGCCTCGAAGAGACCGCAGGGCAAAATCCGGAGCCGTCTGTCCCTTCTCGACCATCGCCCCGGTCGTCGTCGTGAGCGCCAAAACAGCTAACGTAGCAAAAGTAAGCATCGGTACCTCCATCATGCCTCGTGACTGCGGCGTTATTCCGTCTTACGCCGAAGGTCGCCAGTGGTCTATTCCGCCCTAGCGGTCGAAATCCGTCGCACGGGTCCTCGCAAACGCATGCAACTACAGTCTAAATTGCTGATCGGCGCCACTTCCCGCACCGCTTCCTGCACCAGTTCGGAAGCGGTGCACCTGGGAGAATCCGGATGGGGGCGACCCGGGAAATCCCGGGCGAGCTTTGCTTATGCCCTCGCGCCTGTTTACCCCGTTTTTCCGCGTAGGAATAGTGAGGGCAGGATTGGCGTGTAACTTGCTCAACAATTCAGTGTTGTACGGATGAATACAAAGAGAGTGACGAAAATTCTGTGGATCGCGACGACGCTCACCCTTGCGGCGACGGCCGTTGCGCAGCCCTTCACACGCGACGACTGGAACCGTGCCGGCTATGTCCTGGGCACGCGCTGCCAGATCGTCAACCTCCAAACCGGAAAGTTTCTCGATCTGGATGGCGCGAAAATCCTCCAGGCCAGTAGCGAAGCCGAAGGCGCTTCCCAGTGGGAGATCCGCAAGTCCCCGGCCGGCGGACCCGCGCGCTACCGCATCGTGCACGGTTCCACCGGCCTGGTTATGACCGAACGCCCGTCGCCTGTGGCCAAAAAGCCGTCCACGCTCGTCGCCATGGCGGCCTCGGACGACGACACGAATCAGGACTGGCGCATCGAATCCTACGGGGACGGCAGCGTGATGCTGATCGCGGCCTCCGGTAAAGCGCTGGACGTCCCCAGCGGCAATCGCCGCGACGGCATCGCCTTGCAGACTTTCCTCCGCAACGGCGCCAGCAATCAGCGATTTCTGCTTAAGCCGGATCCGAAACACTGAGCCAGACATCGCTGGCGCGCCGGAGAGTTTCCATCCGGAGGTCATCCGGCCAGCCCGCAATCTGCGCCCGGAACTTTTCTTCCTGCCGCGCAAACAACGCCCGCAGCGCCTCTTCGTAGCCCGGCAGGTCTCCACCCGCTTCCGTCATCACGTGGTACGCCGATTCCTGCGCCAGACGAACTTTGTCAGCCGCCTCGCTCTCTTTCCGCGCTTGTTCGACGAGCTTGCGCAACGCCACCGACGCACCGCCGGGACGCGAGTTCAACCACTCCCAATGCCTCGGAAGCAGCGTCACCTCGCGACCCACGACTCCTAACTTCGGTCTGCCTGCTGTCTTCATGACTCAATTTTACCCGGGTGAAACCCGTCGAGTCAATATCATCCGGGTAAAATTACCCGGCGACCGTCAACTGCACATTAATATTGTTCCGAGTGGCGTTCGAATACGGGCAAACCTGATGCGCTTCCTGCACCAGAGTCTCGGCGGTCTGCTTGTCGACCTCCGGTAGGTGGACTTCGAGCGACACGGTCAGTCCGAACGCGCCGGCGGGGGTCGTACCGATGCCCACGGCCGAGTTGACGGTGATCGTTTTTACCGGAAGTTTCTTCTGACGTGCAACGAATTCGAGCGCACTACCGAAGCAGGCGGCGTAACCGGCGGCAAACAAATCTTCGGGCGTGGTGGTATTGGGACGTCCCGGACCGCCCATGGCTTTTGGGATCGAAAGATCCAGATCCACCATGCCGTCGCCCGACTTGGTGTGGCCGTTGCGGCCGCCGGTGGCCGACGCGGTGGCCGTATAGAGTACGTGAACAGGTTCCATGTTGAACAAGATTCCGCAGCCCGCCAAAAGTATCAGGTTTCTTCACGGAATCGACACTTGCCCCAGCGGTGATTTCGATGGACACTAAAAACGTCGCTTCCGAAATCCCACCGCGACCCAGGAGAGTGCATTGAACCCTAAGACTGCCGAGCCGCTATCCCTGCGCGAGCCCACTGAACGTTGGACCACTACCGAGGCTGCCGAGCTATACGACGTCGCGGCCTGGGGCAAGGGCTATTTTTCCGTAGGCAAGAACGGCAACGTCTGGGTGCACCCCGATAAGAGCCCCGATCGCAAGATCGACCTGAAGGAACTGGCGGAAAAGCTGGAACTGCGCGGCATCTCGCTGCCGATCCTCGTCCGCTTCGGCGAAATCCTGAAGCACCGCATGGGCGAAATGCGGGAGACGTTTCAGAACGCCATCCAGGAACACGGCTACAAGGGCAAGTACTTCTGCGTGTTCCCGATCAAGGTGAACCAGCAGCGCCAGGTGGTCGAGGAAGTGTACCGGTACGGCCGCGAGTTCAACTTCGGCCTCGAAGCCGGTTCGAAACCCGAGCTGCTGGCCGTGATGGCGATTGCCGATAACGACACGCCCATCATGTGCAATGGCTTTAAGGACGACGAGTACATCGAACTCGTCATGCTGGCCAAAAAGATCGGCCGGCAGATCATCCCGATCGTCGAAAAATACAGCGAACTCGATCTGGTGATCAAGCACGCCGAGCGCATCGGCGTTCGCCCGGTGATCGGCGTCCGCGTCAAGCTGGCCAGCCGAGGTTCGGGCCGTTGGAAGTCCAGCGGCGGGTACCGTTCGAAGTTCGGCCTGACGGTGACCGAGGCGCTTCGCGCGCTGGAGGAACTGAAAGCCCGCGGCATGGCGGACTGCCTGCAGCTGATCCACTTCCACCTGGGCAGCCAGATCACGAATATCCGCCAGATCAAGCAGGCGGTGATCGAATCGGCGCGCGTGTTTGTGGAATTGCATCGCGCGGGCGCCACCAATCTGAACATGCTCGACGTCGGCGGCGGCCTGGGCATCGACTACGACGGTTCGCAGACGGACTTCGAGTCGAGCGTCAATTACACGCTGCAGGAATACGCGAACGACGTCGTCTATCACATCCAGAATGTCTGCGACGACGCGCAGGTGCCGCATCCGGCCATCATCAGCGAAAGCGGACGCGCCGTGGCGGCGTATCATTCCGCTCTGATCTTCAACGTGCTCGGCGTCACCGGCTTTGGCGATGCGGAAAACGCGCCCGAGGTCACCGACGAGATGGAGCAGCCGCTCATCGACCTG
>JAFDVT010000047.1 GCA_018268875.1 Acidobacteriota bacterium | reverse complement strand
CCAGGTGTCGAAAGGCCTGCGTGTGGGTTACGTGATGGGCAGCGGCGATGAGGTTCCCGAGGCATTGCGGCAATTGGGAGTCGCCTACGATCTGCTCAGCGCAAACGACATCGCGACCGCGGATCTGAGCCGGTACACGACCCTGCTGCTGGGCATCCGCGCCTATGCGGCAAGACCGGAGTTGAAGGTCCACAATGCGCGGTTGCTGGAGTTTGTAAAGAACGGCGGAACTCTAATCGTGCAATACAACACGCAGGAGTACGACGGGAACTACGGGCCGTTTCCCTATACGATGACGGCGCGGGCGGAGGAAATCAGCGAGGAGGATTCGCCGGTGCGGATTCTGGCGCCGGAGCACCCTGTATTTCAGGCGCCCAACAAAATCTCGGCACGGGACTTCGACGGATGGGTGGAACAGCGCGGGTCGAAGTTCTGGAAGACGTGGGCGCCGGAGTACACGGCACTGCTGGAAACCAACGACGCGGGCCAAGTTCCACAGCGGGGCGGGTGGCTCGAAGCGAGGTACGGCAAGGGCCGCTACGTGTACTGCGCCTACGCTTGGTACAGGCAGTTGCCCTATGCGGTACCGGGCGCTTACCGCCTGTTCGCGAATCTGATTTCGTTGGGTGCGGAAGGTCAAACGGGCCGCCCGTGATATCCTCCTTTAAGCGCGCCAAAGCTTCATGTCTCAGCGAAACGCCTTACCTAAGTTCTGTATCGCCCTCGGTTTGCCGGAAGTCGGCCAACTGTTAGCGCATGCGCGCAAGGAAGCCGAGTCCGGCGAACGGTTCCTGGAATTTCGCCTGGATTATCTGGATGAACCGGCCGACGGAGTTCGCGCGATTGCGCAATTTCTGGAAGAATATCCGGACGCGACTTTGCTTGCGACCTGCCGCCGTCATCAGAATGGCGGGCGCTTCAACGGCAGCATCGAAGAAGAAATTCGGATTCTCAGCGCGTGCCTCGATGCGGGCGCCAAAGCGGTGGACGTCGAAATCGAATCAGCCGAACATGTGTCGGCAAAGCTCGAAGGACTGCGCAGCCGGGCCTGGCTGATCGTGTCGTACCACAACTTCAGTGGAACCCCTGCGATGGAACCGGTGTTGCGGCGCATGCAGAAAGTAACCGCCGACGCCTACAAGATTGTGACCACGGCGCGCAAACCGTCTGACAACAATCGCGTACTGGCGCTGGGCAAGGCGCATCCCAAGGTAAACCTGATCCTGCTGGCAATGGGCGAGGCGGGATTCGCCACTCGCGTGTTGTCGCCGGCGTTTGGCAGCGTGTACACCTACGCGTCGCCGAGCGCGGTGGAAGGTACCGCTTCGGGACAGGTGTCCGCCAAGATGTTGCGGAACATGTTCCGCGTGGAAAAGTTCACCAAAGCGGCCAAGATTTACGGCGTGATCGCGGACCCGGTACGTCATTCGATTTCCCCGACGGTGCACAACCGGGCGTTTCAGGCGCGGCGTCTGGATGCGGTCTACCTGCCCTTTCTAGTGAAGCCGATTCAGCTGAAGGACTTCTTTTCTCTCGCGGAAAAATTGCCGCTGTCGGGCTTTAGCGTCACGATCCCGCATAAACAGAAGGTCCTGCGGTATCTGGACGCGGTGGATCCGCTGGCCAAGCGCATCGGCGCCGTGAACACGGTTTGGAAGAAGGCCGGGCGTTGGCGCGGCACCAATACCGACGCGGAAGGCGTGACGGTTCCGCTGGCGAAGAAGATCCGGCTATCGAAGTCCTCGGTGTTGCTGGTGGGCAACGGGGGCGCGGCCCGCGGCGCGGCGTTCGCGCTGGCCGAATCGGGCGCGAACCTCACGGTCACAGGACGCAATATCGACCGGGTTCGAGCACTGGCCAAAATCTGCGGCGGCGAACCGATGAGCCGTGAACAGGCGATCGCCAACAAGTTCGACGCCGTGGTCCACGCGACGCCGCTCGGCATGCATCCGCACACGAACGAATGCTTTTTCGACGGGGTGATCCCGGCCGAAGTCGTGTTCGACATGGTGTACAACCCGTTTGAGACGCAGTTGCTGAAGCGCGCCAAGGAACAGGGCAAGGAAATCATTCCGGGATTCCAGATGTTCATGGAACAGGCCGTGCGCCAGTTCGAGATCTGGACAGGCGAATCCGCACCTCGCGCGGCGATGGAGCGGGCAGCGATGGAAGCGCTGGATTTTCCGGCCACCGCGGGTACGTCGGCAAACGGCGCCACAAACGGCAAATAATAATAGAGACATGCGCAAGCTTTCCAGACGCGGCGTGTTTGCAACGGCCGTCGTGGCGGCGGCATCGGCAACGGCAACAGCAGCGCAAGTTTCGCCAACCAACACACCGCCGTCATCCTCCTCCTCCCCATCATCGAAAGACGAAGACCTCGCCTCCGCGCGGTCGGCCATGCAGAACAACAGCGCGGCGCTTGCCAAGGTAAAGGTACCGATGGCGACCGAACCGGCGTTTGTGTTCAAGGCGTACTGAGCGATGATCGGTGACGACCTCTTTTTTTCGTCCGCGGCGGATTTGAACCGGCGGCTGAAGGCGAAGGAATTTTCCTGCGTCGAACTGACTCGCGCGTACTGCGACCGCTTGGAGACCCTGGGTCCGAGGTACAACGCGTTGGCGCTGTCGCTTCGCAAGCCGGCATTGCGCAAAGCCAAGGACATCGACGGCGAGATCAAGCGCGAACGGTTCCGCGGCGGCTTGCAGGGCGTTCCGTTTGCCGTCAAGGATCTGCTGTCGGTAGCGAAGTTTCCGACGACGTGGGGCGCCAAGCCCTTTGCCACCCAGACGTTCGACTACGACGCGACGGTGGTGAAAAAGCTGGTTCGTTCTGGCGGTGTACTGATCGGCAAACTGGCCATGGTGGAACTGGCCGGGGGCGGCGGCTACCGGTATCCGGCAGCGTCGCTGCAAGGGCCTGGGTTGAATCCCTGGGACCCCGGGCGATGGTCCGGCGGGTCGTCCTCAGGGTCCGGTTCGGCGGTGGCGGCCGGGCTGACGGGATACGCGATCGGGTCCGAAACCAATGGGTCGATCCTGACGCCGTCGGCATTTTGCGGGGTCACCGGCCTGCGTCCGACGTACGGCTTGGTGAGCCGGTACGGCGCGATGGCGCTGTCCTGGACGATGGACAAGCTGGGTCCCATGTGCCGGTCGGCGGAGGATTGCGGACTGGTGCTGAACGCAATCGCGGGCGGCGACGACCAGGATCCGGGCTCGGCGGGCAAATCGTTTTACTACACGCCGCAGTACATGCGGCCGGCGGGACAGATTCGGATCGGGTACGCGCCCTCGGACTTCAGCGGAGCCCCGGAAGGAGCCGTGCGCAGCGCGTTCCAACAGGCGTTCCAGGCGTTTCAAGGGATGGGGTTCGCGCCGTTCAAAGAGGTCGCGCTACCGGAAGAATACCCGTACGGCGCGGTTGGTTCGACGATCATCAATAGCGAAGGATCGTCGATCTTCGAGGAACTAATCGCCAGCGGCAAGGTGGACGAACTCGCCGATCAGCGCCAGGCACAAGGCTTGCGCGCCGGGCTTGAGATTCCCGCCAAAGACTATTTGAAGGCGATGCGGATCCGGTCGCTGGTCCAGCAGTGGTTCCGCGAAATGTTCGCGGAGGTGGACATCTTGCTCGCTCCGGCCCGCAACAATGTCGCGCCCATGGTGGGCGAGCCTCT
>JAFDVT010000479.1 GCA_018268875.1 Acidobacteriota bacterium | reverse complement strand
GGAGGCCGGGCCGCCGGCTCTGTTCGCATGTAGAAGCTGAACAGCGGCTCGCGCGGCTGGCCGGGATGGATTCCCACGCTCCAGGCCCGCATTTTCCAGCTCACCCGCAGATGGCGGACACCCGGAGCCGCCGACAAATCCAGCAACAGCGAGTACAGCCCGCAATACGACTTGCTGCGGAACTCCGCCAACGCATGCGGCCCCCAGTCCTCGCCGTCGGGCGAACCCCAGATCGCCACATCGAGCCTTTCGTGTTCGAGAGTTTGCGTGATGCCGAGCGTCACCCGGTGGCAGGACGCCGGAACGGTGTCCACAACGGGACCATGACCGTCCTGCATCGATTCGGTTTCAGGAAGCAATATGCCGGTTTGCATGTGGAGTGTTCTCCTTTCCAATGCAGCAGAGCGACCTTCGCCTTTGTCTGGCTAAAGAGTCTCACAAATAGAGGCGAACGGAAAGCACCTTGTTGAGGGGGTTTTGGCCCTCCCTTCGCGGGGGTGTTTCTGCGATCCTGTCCATTGTGTCCACCCCGAAGATGTTGCTGTGCGATCTTTCGCTCGCCAAACGGCTGGAGTATGCCGAAGGCGAGGCCTGCGCTTCATTCGCCAACGCGCGAAACGCCGCATTTCCAGGGTCCGCGACACCATCGTCCGCTGTTCGCATGAATGGAACCTTCACTGTATTTGACGGTCCGCGGTCGCCGATCACGCAGACGTTCGGGCTGGGAATTTTCGAAGAATTAACAGCGGAAGCTCTGGGGCGGATCGAGCAGTTCTTTATCGCAAACGGCGCGGCCGCGGTCGCGCACGAAGTCTGCCCGCTGAGCGGCGTCGACGTCGCAAGGCTCCTGTGTTCGCGCGGCTATCTGCCCGTCGAAATCAGTTCGGTGCTGTTCCGGCCGGTCACAACGGACGGCGTTGTCCCGAGTAACATTCGCGTCCGGATGGTGGAAGACGAACACGATCTGTGGGCCAGGGTCAGCGCGGATGCCTGGGCAGAAGAACATCCCGAGCTACGCGATTTCATTCTGGAGCTGGGAACGATTTTCGCGCACCGTCCCGATCTGCGCAGGTTCCTGGCGGAGGTCGACGGGGAACCGGCAGCCACCGGCGTGGTGAGCCTGCACGAGGGCGTCGCGCTGTTGTCCGGGGCGGCGACGTTGCCGAAATTCCGCCGTCGCGGGGCGCAAGCGGCGCTGCTCTCCGCTCGCCTGGACTACGCGGAAGCGCAAGGTTGCGACCTCGCGATGATGGTGGCGGAAGCGGGGAGCGGTTCCCAGCGCAACGCCGAACGCCGGGGATTCCGCGTGGCCTACACGCGCACGAAGTGGCAGTTCGATTTGCCCAATCCCGAGTAAAACGACTCTACGAACCGCGGAACGGGGCGATAAGGGAACGTAGGTTCCCATGAATCTACCCGCGCGCGTCGGCAAGTATCAACTCGAAGAATATCTGGGCGGAGGCATGGCCGAAGTATACCGGGCCGTGGACTGCGTACTACACCGGACCGTGGCCTTCAAGGTCCTGTCCCGCAACAGCCGGGGCGATGCGTCCGTGCGGCAACGGTTCCTGCTGGAGGCGCGGCTGGGCAGCCAGGTGGCGCACCCCAACATCGTACGGACGCTGGACTATTCCGAGGAAGGCGACGCGCCGTATCTGGTTCTGGAATTTCTGCGCGGCTGTTCGCTCGGCAAGCTGATTCAGGACGGGGCGGGCGGCACCTGGCAGAACCGCGTGCGGATCGCCATCGACGCGGCGCGCGCGCTCGAACATATCCATTCACTCGGCATCGTGCATCGCGACATCAAGCCGGACAACATCCATGTGGATGAAAAAGGCGCGGTGCGGCTAATCGACTTCGGCATCGCCAAGGCGGACGACCTCAGCATGACGCAGCCGGGCATGGTGATCGGGACGCCGTTCTACATGCCGCCGGAACAGGTTCGCGGCGCGCCGGCCAACGTACAAACCGACATCTATTCGTTCGGGCTGGTGCTGTACGAACTGATGGGTTCGATGCGCGCCCGCCGTAGCTCGACCATGCAACTGCTGCTCGAAGAGATCATGACGCAGCCGGTAGCGCTGCAGCCGTTGGTGGACGCGAACGTACCGGGCGCGCTGCTGGAACTCATCGAACGGTGTTCGGCGCAGGATCCGAAGCTGCGGCCGGAGTCCTTCACCGAGGTAATCGCGGAGCTGCAGGCGTGGCTCGACGCGCACCCGGAAACCAAGCGAATCCCCGTGGAGCCGCCAAGGAAGCGTCGCGGTACCGGACGCATGGACAAGATGAGTTGGGTATACGCCGCGGCGGCCGCGGCTCTGGCGGCGGTAGCCGGTGGCGCGAGCGTATTCGAACTGGGGCCGCGTCTGGGGCTGACCAAGGCCGCCGCCACCATCGCTGCTCCACCGGCGCGCACCATAGTACGCGTCGAAGTCTCGCCCGATCAGGCGCAGCTGCCGTCCGGGCTGCTGATCGACCGGGTCGAGGCCACCAACGAGCAGTACCGCACCTTCGTCCATCGGATGGGCAAGCCGTTGCCACCGGGCTTTCCCGACGATCAACCGGGAAATCCGGTCACGAACGTTTCGGCGATCGATGCGGCGGCCTACTGCGGTTGGGCGGGAAAACGCTTGCCGACCAGCGCCGAATGGGCGCTCGCCTCCGGCGCTCCCGATGGACGGCGTTACCCCTGGGGCAATCAGGAGGATCCGACACGCGCCAATTCCGCCGACAATCCGGAGATGAAAAAACGCCACCTGATCGCCGCCGATTCGCTGCACGACGGCGCGAGTCCGCATGGGGTTCTGCACCTGGCGGGGAATGCGGCGGAATGGGTCGCCGACGCGCACAATCCGAGCACGCTCGCGGTTCGCGACTTTGCCTCGATTCTGAAGCCGCCGCCGTCCATGAAGGAAGAATGGCGAATCATCAAAGGCGGTTCCTACCTACGGCCGCTGTCGGAGGGCGCGATCGCCGTGTGGCTCCCGGCTCCGGCGCGTTACTTTTCCGCCGACATCGGCTTCCGCTGCGTCCAGGACCCGACGCCCGGAAAGCAGTAACACCCGGATGAATCTCGATAGCGCCGTTCGTCTGTGAAGTCGGTCCGTGCGACCCGATGAGCCGCACGAGCGACGCACGCCAATGACCGATCCGGGTGCCTCTTATTGATCGTCGTCATGCAAAGCGCCGACGCCTCGCGCACCGGCCGCTGCTCCGAATCCGCCTCCGCCCATCCGGCCCGCCGGCAAGGGAAACGGAATCCCACCGCCTCCACCGCCACCACTGCCGGACCCTTCGCCAGAGCCTCCCTGCCTCGCGCCCGCACCTGGGGCCGTCGTGAGGAACAACAGCAGCAAAGACTGAATGTACTTGCGGTGCAACTGGTCGACGCGACTGTAGGTCGCCGCCGCGGCCAGCAGCGCTGCCGGAAGAATCTGCCACAGGTCCCCGCGAACCGCCGATAGCGCCGCCAGAGCCACCAGCAGGAACGCCGTGAGGAGGCCGCGATTCAGCTTCAGGTCCGTCTGAAAATCCTCCAGCGCGTCGGCGATCTTCGCGCTCTCGAGGTACGCCTCGGCGTAGGCAACGGCGCAATCCAAAGCCGCCGCGTCCGCACTTTCCGAGGCCGCCGGAAACGCTACGCCGAGCTTGGCCGGGAACTGCTGGGCAAGTTGTTCGAGCTGCGCGTCGGTAAGAAACCGTCGATGGCCGTCGGGCCCCGCAAAACGGCGAACCGCCCATGCCATGGGACCGCCGCGTTGCAATTTGCGCCACATCGGATCGACCAGCATCTGCGCCACCCCTTGCAGCAGGTGGCCCAGCGCAAACGCAATGGCGATCGCCGCGGCGATGCCTCCCGCGCTGTTGTAGGAACCGGCCTCAATCCACGAACGTGGGGCGAACAGCACCGTCAGGACCAGCAGCAGGACCGCCCCCGGCATGACGACGGAGGCGAATTCGACCAGGATTCGTATGTTGCGCATCGATGGATGAGCGTCGCGATTGGCGCTCCTTCTTCCAGGAGTAACCGATTGCGCCGCTACTTCGGTGGCAGAGGAAGCGGGAAGCGGACCTTGGTCGCGCCGCCCTGGTAGGTGAGTTCGTAGGCTTTCTTCGGGTCCGGACCGCCGCCCTTGCGATCTTCCGGTAGCGGGAAGTACAAGTAGCCGGAGACCGGCTGCGCGGTTTCGCCTTCCGGCAGTGCTTTGTCTTCGAGTTCGGTGGCCATCACGCGGCGATCCGCATCGCTCGCGCCCGGCGGTGGCGGGGCTTGTGGTTGCGGATTATTGCCACCGCCGCCATTGCCGCCCATTCCGACGCCGACGCCTCCACCGGTGACCCAGCCGCCGTTCGTTCTGCGACGGCCCGTCGGGTCAATTCCACCCGCGGATTCATAACCGATGGTCGCCGAAGGGTACAGAACAAGGTCGCCGGGACCATTCGCACCGCCACCACCACCGCCGCCGCCCCGCTGTTTGTGACGGCCAAGCATTTTGGACTGCAGAATCGACGCGATCGTCGAAGGCGCAACAGGACGGATGAACTTGTCCGCGCCCACCCGCAGAGAAAAATCGGTAAATTTCACATCCCAGCTATTGCTTGGAAAAAAGCCCACCTCGACCACCAGAAATCCACGATTCAAATCGGTGGCAAACGTGTTGCGCACCTGGTCCGAACCGAGCAGTTCCGCGCCGATTTGCAGTGGCCGACCCGGTCCGGGCGCTTCGGAACGCCCCGGATAATCACTGGCGGCGGGTCGTGGGCGGAGTCCTTTGTCGGCCGCTAACAAAATTCCCGTAGCCGCGATGATGGCCGTTGCGAACCAGACCGTTTTCCCCATTTACTTGACCTCTAAGCGCAGCGTTTTGCCGCCCAGGACGTACACCTTCCGTTTGTAATCCGGCTTGACTTCGATCTCGTACACGCCGGGGTCGAGCCACATCGACTTCAGCTTCCCCGCGGAACCGGCAAACGCCCCGTCGATGTACACTTCGGCATCGCGGGCAGGACCGCTTAGCTTGACTTCGCCACGCCCGCCTGCAAAACCGTACCCGGACCAAAAGCCCGGATAAATCCCGCCCGGACCGCCCCAAAACCAGGGACTGCCCCAGCCGGGCCAGCCATAGCCATAACCGTACCCGTAGTAAGGACCACCGTAACCGTAATATCCCGGCCACCACGGCCCTCCGCCGGACCAATGCGTGTACCCGGCGTTCACCATGATGCCGCCGAGCCGAATCCTTGGAAATCGCCGTGGTTTGGAATCGTCCGCGGCCACCAGTTGCGGCAAAAGGGTGGCCGTTAGTAGTAAAACGGAAAGTACGAACCGGTGCATGTCAGTGAATCTCCGCCCGGAATCCTGCGCGTAGCGAACGGTGCCGCCTCAGACGCCGCCGTCTGTGTACCCACAGGATACAGCGTGGACGCCCCGGATGTGCCCGCGGTTTCGGGATTGGAACGGTCATTGACGAAAATGTTGCGATACCTGTCCGCCGCCTTGGGATTTTGGGCGGTTTTTGCGTTTCCGGCCTTTTCGCAGAACCTGTCGCCAGGCCAGCGGGAGGCGGATTTCCGGCGCGTCGCCGGGGTGCTCTGGAAGAACTACGGGCCCTACGAATGGAAGAAAGCCGTTCGTAACTTCGACCTTTACAATCTCGGCCCCTGGGTGGAACGGGCTCGCGCGACCACCGACGACCTCGAGTTCGCCGATCTACTGGTGGAGTACGTTGCATCGCTCGACGACGCCCACGACCTGATTTATTTCCCGAGTTCCTGGACGGCGTCGCTCGGCTTCAGCACCGACATCTACGACGGCAAGGTTCTGGTGGACGCCATCAGCCGGTCCAGACTGCCGATGTCGCGATTCCCCTTCACGGTCGGCGACGAGTTGATCTCGCTCGACGGGCATCCCGTGGAAGAGTGGCTGGAACGGTTCCGGAAGTACGCGGTGGCGGCGAACACGCGCAGCACCAGGCGTCTCGCGGCGGCGCGGCTGACCTCGCGAACCCAGCAGGTGATGCCGCTGGCGCCGAGGATCACGCCCGATGTGTCCACAGTGGAGATCCGGTTGGCGGCCACGGGCGCGGTGGAACGGTTTTCCATCCCGTGGTTGAAGATCGGCACGCCGATGGAGTTCGGCCCCGTGCCGGTCGCCGCCAATGCGGCGCAGCGCATGGCAACGGCCGCGGAGGACGACGAAGTACGGAACCCACTGGCGGACAAGCAGGTGGCCATGCTTCCGGTGGAGCGGCAGACGGTGTTGAACCAGGGTGGACGCAATCCGATGTTCGCCTTGCCGGGCGGTTTTCAGCGGCGCCTGGGATCGAATTCCACCGACGCGTTCTTCAGCGGCACGTTCGAAGCTGGCGGCAAGCGGCTGGGGTTCATTCGAATTCCTAATTTTTCACCGGCCAACACGGCGGTGGCGACGGATCAATTTTTGCGGGAGATGCAGTATTTCCAGCAGCACACCGACGCGCTGATCGTCGACGAGATGCGCAATCCCGGCGGGTCTGTCAGCTATTGCGAAACGCTGACCTCGCTTTTGATGCACGATCCGTGGCGGTCGCTGGGGTTTGAGGTTCGCGCGACGTCGTCGTGGCTGCAATCCTACGACGCGGCGATCCTCAACGCCAGATCCTCGGGCGCGCCCAACTGGCAGGTGGAACAGTTGCAGTATGTGTACGGCGTGCTGGCGGAAGCCAATCGCGAGATGCGAGGCCGGACGGGTGCGATTTCGCTAACCGACGGTTCGCTCGACAAGCCGGGTACGGCGGCGGCGTATAGCAAGCCGGTGATCCTGCTGGTGGATGAAATGTCGGCATCGGGCGGCGACGCCTTTGCGGCAATGCTGCAGGACAACGGTCGCGCGCTCGTGGTGGGGATGCGCACGATGGGCGCCGGAGGCACGGTGGTGACCTACGAAGCGACGGCGTACACCGAGGCGTCCGTCCGCGTCACCGAATCGTTGATGACGCGCAAGGAGAAGCGGCAGTTCGCCGGATTCCCCGAAACCGCGTACGTCGAAAATGTGGGCGTGCATCCGGACGTGGAGATCGACTTCATGACGCGCGAGAATCTGCTGAGCTTCGGCCGGCCGTTTTTCGCGGAAGTTTTGGAAGCGGCCCTACTGTACATCAACACCGGTGCTGGTATGCGCCAATAGCCCGCCGCTACCGCGACACCGGCGCGAACATCGCCACGTAGCCCTCGAACAGAACCTCTTTGGGGCCACCCCGGAACATCGGCTCCAGCGTCCGGCGGCACCAATCGCGGATGGACGCCTCGGAGGCGCCGCCTGCGACCGCGTAGGCGACGTTGGTCTCCGTCATCATGTAGTTGACGTAGAAATCGTAGTCCAACATGAGCGGAATCCGGAATTCGTTCGCCCACGTCATCGCGAGAGGCGAACCGGCGCCGGCGATGATTGCGCCAAGCGTGGCCGGGTCCAGGAACTTCGCATTGTCTTTGGCGCGCGGATACCGGACCATGAACTCCTTGTCGAACCAGTGCTGTAGGAGGTCATCGCCGGTCATAATACGGCCCGGGGAGAAATCGTACACCACAAGCGAACCCGACGACGGGTGGAGTACGCGGGCAGCTTCGGTGAAGAAGGCCGGTAGATCGTCCGTATAGTTGAGCGAGCCTGCCGCGGTGATCAAACCAAAGGTGCCGGAGGCGAAGGGCAAGCTTTCGGCGCGGCCGGCAACGGCGGCGGTGAGCATGCCGGCGGCCCGGGCCGAACGAAGCATCGATTCGGCGGGTTCGAGCCCGACGACCGTAGAAGTCTGCGGCAGGACGTCGCGCAAGGCTTTGGCCGAGACGCCGGAACCGCAGCCGACATCAAGCGCGTAGGTCGGTTCAAACCCAACAGGGGCCGAGATTGTGGCTCCAGCAGCCCCGAGGTGGCGCTGTTGTTGGTGGGTGGCAGCCAGGCGCAAGACCTCTGGATGGACCGGAGGGCGATGGGCGGCATAGCCCGCGGCCATGCCGGTGGAGGCAAAGAGGTTTTCCATGGTGATTGGTCGACTTCTTCCGCCAGTCTACCTGAACGAGCGGCGAAGCGGCCCCCGGTTAAGGTGCACGCTTCGCCGCCGGTTGTTGTCCTTGACGACGTTGCCGTCGTTCGTTGGAGGCTTACTTAGAGACCCCGGGAGGGTTGTTGTTGCGGGTAGCGACGAAGACCACGGGAGCGACTATCCCAGCGCCGATGCCAGCAAAGAGACCGAATCTTTGCGCGACACTCATTCGCGCCAAACCACTCGGGGTAGACGTTCCGGTATTGGCTCCCGCACCGTTGCCGGTATCGGCGGTCGGAGGCTGCGTCTGCGCCTGCGTCTGCTGGCCGTCTTCGAACGCCAGCGTATTGCCGGGTTCCAGGCGAGCCAGCAGCAGGCCCTGCTTGTTGGTGACGCGGACAGCGCCCTTGAGGGAGCCGACTACGACACGATCCCCCGTGCGGTCCAGAATCGCGGAGGCGCCGGGAGCGGCTTCCACGCGGATCTGGTTCGCATTGGCCTGGACGCCAGACATCTGAATCTTGCCGGACTGCAGTTCGGCGACATTCTGGAACATCCGGACCCGGGCGTTAGGGGCCATTTGGACCGAGCCCCCGTTGGTGAGACGGAGTTCGCTCGAGCCACCGTCCGATTCGAGCACATTGCCGTTGAAAACCGTGGCATTGCCGCGAACCGGACTGGAATCGATTCGAATTGTGCTTCTCGCCACCACAAGGCCCACCGTCGGCGCGGCGGCATACGCTTGGCCGACCGTCAGGACAAGCGTCATGGCGAGGAACGATCTGGGAGTAAACTCTTTCATTATCTTTCTTCTCCAAAAATCCTCGGAAATCATCGCTCGGTAGAGCATCTGCTCCTTCAGATTCAATGGCTTACGGGAAACCTGACTAGGAGACCGTCGCAGCCATCGCCCATTTCGGGCGATTATCAACCTTATCGGGCGCCCGTTGAGATGTTTAGGATTTTTGGAGTGCCGCGCGAGAGAATTCTCCGTCAGGCGCTTTTCGTCAGGTACCCGATCACCTCGGCGGCGTGACCTTCCGGCTTCACCTTTTCAAACACATGCTCGATTTTGCCGGTCTTGCCGATGACGAACGTCGTCCGGTTCACACCCATATAGGTGCGGCCCATGAACTTCTTTTCGCCCCAGACGCCGAACGCCTCGGCAACCGAGTGATCCTTGTCGGCCAGCAGGATGTACGGCAAGTCGAACTTTTTGCGGAACTTGGCCTGCGCCGTTTCCTTGTCGGGGGATACCCCCACTATCACCGTGTCGGCCGCCTGGAACTTTTCCTGCTCGTCACGGAAGCCGCATGCCTCGGTGGTACAGCCCGGGGTATCGGCCTTGGGATAGAAGAACAGCACGACGCGTTTGCCCCGCAGCGAATCGAAACGGAAGGGCTTGCCGGTGTCGTCCTGGGTTTCGATGGCGGGCACTGGGTCCTTGGCCTTGAGCAGCATATGAGGACCAGTTTACCTGTTAACATTGAAAGTCTTTCCGATGCCCGGTAGCGATCTTGCCCAATCCCTGCGCCTGCTTTCCGATCCGGGGCGATTGCGGATTGTGCTGCTGCTCGAACGCGAGGAACTGTCCGTCGCGGAATTGCAAGAGATCCTTTCCATGCGGCAGAGCCGGATTTCGACCCACCTCGCCCAGTTGAAGCAGGCCGGGTTCGTAGAGGACCGGCGAAGCGGCAAGAACGTCCTGTACCGGGCCAAACCGGGTTCCGAAAAGCTGTTGCAGGTGTTGCGCGAAGAGTCGCCCGATGAGCGGGATGATCAGCGTCTGCTGGCCTTGGCGCTGCAGAAGCGGACCGACCGCGTGCGCGCGTACTTCGACGAACTGGCGGGCAAGTTCGGCAAGGCGTACGTCCCGGGCAGAAGCTGGAAAGGCCTTGCCGAAACCCTGCTG
>JAFDVT010000478.1 GCA_018268875.1 Acidobacteriota bacterium | reverse complement strand
GGGCGTACAGAATACACATTCCTTGACAGGTATATACGAAGTGACGTATATACAAGATGTGGAGTCCGTGTTCGAAATCATTGCGGAGCCGAACCGCCGGGCCATTTTGAGCCTGCTGCTTTCCTCGGAACAATCGGTGGGGGACATCGAGCGTCAGTTGGGGATGCCGCAGCCGGCGGTGTCGAAGCACCTGCGGGTGCTGCGCGACGCTGGTGTGGTGGAGGCAAGGGTGGATGCGCAGCGGCGGTTGTATCGCTTGAAGCCGGAACCGCTGCAAGAGGTGGATGCCTGGCTCGCCCCGTTTCGCGAGTTCTGGGCGCCGCATCTGGATGCGCTGGAATCGCATTTGGATCGCATGTCAAAAACCAAAAAGAAGAAAAGGAGCGTCTAGAAATGGCGCGTCGCGAAGCATACAAGCCCGGTCCGGCAACCGGTGCCAACGTCGAAAAATCCGGCGGCGACAGCGGTAGTTGGAAGCTGACCTTCGTCCGCGAACTGCGGCATCCTCCGGAACTGGTGTGGGAGGCGCTGACCGATCCGGAACAGCTTGCGCAATGGGCGCCGTTTGACGCGAACCGCAACATGGCGGCCGTGGGTCCGGTGACGTTGTCCACCGCGAATGTCCCGCAGCCGCAGGTTTCGGAAACCGCCGTGACACGCGCGGAAGCCCCGTGGTTATTGGAATATTCGTGGGGCGGCGGCGAACTTCGCTGGCAGTTGGAACCACACGCCAACGGCACACGGCTGACGCTTTGGCACAGCATCGACCGGCGCTTTGTCTCCTGGGGCGCGGCGGGTTGGCACATCTGTCTCGACGTCATGGACCATCTACTTTCCGGCGATCCGATCGGGCGCATTGTGGGTCCGGACGCGCTGCGGTTTGGCGGTTGGCAGCAATTGAACGCGGACTATGCGGCGCACTTTGACGTGGAAGGATGAGGATGACGTTATGCTTTCGGCATCGGCAAAGATTGATCAAAGAATCGCGGAACTAAGCGATTGGCGGGGCGCGATGCTCGCGGAAGTTCGCCGCGTGATGCATGAGGCGGTGCCCGATGTCGTCGAGGAATGGAAGTGGATGGGGACGCCGGTTTGGTCCCGCGATGGCATCATCTGCACGGGCGAGACGTATAAAAAGATCGTCAAGCTGACGTTTCACAAAGGCGCGTCGCTGCTCGATCCGGCCGGGTTGTTCAACGCCAGTCTCGACGGCAATGCGCGGCGGGCGATCGACATCCAGGAAGGCGAACCGTTGCGCGAGGCGGAACTCAAGCAATTGATTCGAGCGGCTGTGGCGTTGAATCAACAGAAGAAGAAAAGCGCGCGGTGAGCGATTTGCGGATCTGGAAATAACGCAGCAGGAAGCCGCTTTCGTTGCGTCGCGTGCGGCGCAGCCAACCGGTGACTTCCTCATTGCACTTGCTCGTGTTGCATTTGCCGCACGCCGGAACGACGTTGCCAAGCGTGTACCGGCCGCCGCGCGAAATCGCGAGAACGCAGTCGCGCTGCAAAGGTTTGCCTGTCTCGCCGCAGTAGGCGCAACCGCCGTCCCAGGCCTCTTGAATCGCTTGCCAATGTTCGGGCGTGAGGTCGTGTTCGACGGCGTCCATACGCTTCTTGCGGCGGCGTGCGGCGCGCGCGGCTCGGCTTCGGCTCTTGGTGGCGGCCATCGGTATCTTTTCAGGATAGTGGGTGGCGAATCGAAGTACACTTCAGGTTCGTGATTCAAACCTGGCTTCGAAAAGCTCGCCTGGACGGATACGTTCTGGCGATCATGGGAATGGTCGTGCTGGCGTCCGTACTGCCCGCCAAAGGCGCGGCGGCGGTGGCGTTCGGCCACCTCACCAGCTTCGCCATCGCACTCCTATTCTTTTTGTACGGCGGCAGGCTGTCGCGCGATGCCGTCATGGCGGGCGTTTCCAACTGGCGCCTGCAGATGTTCGTGCTGGCCTGCACCTATGTCGCGTTTCCGATTGCGGGGTTAGGCATCGCCGCATTGGCGCGACCCTTCGTCGACCCGTTGATCGGCACCGGCATTTTGTTCCTGTGCCTGCTGCCGTCTACCGTGCAATCCTCGATCGCGTTTACGTCGATCGCCAAAGGCGACGTGCCTTCCGCCGTTTGCGCCGCATCGCTATCGAATCTTGTGGGCATTGTCGTGACGCCGATGCTGGTCGGCTTGTTCCTGAATGCGGGCAGCGGCGGATTCTCGCTGGGCGGCCTGCGATCGGTGATCGTGCAATTATTCCTGCCGTTCGCAGCCGGACAGCTGTTGCGGCCGTGGATCGCCGGATGGCTGCACAGACGCCGCGGCATCTTGAGCTACGTCGACCGCGGCTCCATTCTGCTGGTCGTGTACACGGCGTTCAGCGAAGGCGTGGTGAACGGCATCTGGCAGCGGGTGGACGCTCGCACGCTGTTCATCATCCTTGGCGCGGCAATGGTGTTACTCGGCATCATGCTGGGCTTCACGATCTGGAGCAGCAGGCGCCTGGGGTTCGCGGTGGAGCAGGAAACGGCGATCGTGTTCTGCGGGTCCAAGAAGAGCCTGGCGAGCGGCGTTCCGATGGCGAACATTCTATTTCCGGGCAGTATTGTCGGCATCGTGGTGCTGCCGCTCATGTTGTTCCACCAGATTCAATTGATGGTGTGCGCGGCGATGGCGACCCGGTATGCGGAACGAGCGGCTTCAAAATAGCGCGATTCTGGCGGCCATCATCGCCGCGGGACTCTTGTCGCGCACGTTCCACACCGGTTGGCGCGTGTTCGACAAGGACCTGGGCGACGCGCTCTATGCGGCCATGATGTACGTCCTGCTGCTGCTGGCGTTTCCCCGGCGGTCGAACCTGTTCGCGCTCGTATGGGCCTCGCTGATCATGCTCGGACTCGAGTTGTTCCAACTCACCGGCATACCCGCCGCGCTATACGCCGATAGCCAGAACCTCGCCGTGCGAACGCTGGCGAGGTTGATGGGCACACACTTCGGCCTTTCAGACCTCGTTGCGTACGCGGCCGGATTGGCAGCAATTCACCTAATAAAACAGCGCTGTTAGGCCTTGGTGAACACTGGGCTGGTGAGCGTCCCCGTGCTATCGGAGAAGCTTTCCTGCTCAATGCCCATTGAACGCAGGATGCTGAGGTACATGTTGGTCATGCGACCGCCGTCCTGCCGCCAGTACTGGCCATGTTTCAGGCCCATCGCGCCGCCGCCGGCAAGCATCGTCGGCAGGTTGTGCGAGTTATGCGTGGTGCTGGCGCCGCTGCCGTACATCACGATGGTGTTGTCCAGCATCGGACCGTTGTTGTCCTTGTACGTGTTCAACTGGCCGAGGAAATGCGCGATCTGCTTGGCCAGGAACTGGTCGTACTTGGCGAATTCCAACTGCCCTTCCTTGTCCGTGGC